>JABDFY010000075.1 GCA_013286365.1 Alphaproteobacteria bacterium | reverse complement strand
TGAACGTGAAGCGATGCATCTTGATGCTCATTGGCACCATCTAGTCGAAAGGGCAACACAAGGGATACAAGATCACGGCCGTAGATATGGAATAATGGTAACCCTAAGAAATGCCGAAGTTGCCCGTGTACAAGGACTTCTGAACTTGATTGACAAGATGCCTGACAGAACAACTCGTGAGATTGTACGCGAGCGGGTACTTGGAGTAGCCACCAATCCATTGGTACTTAGAGGTGACGGCACCCGCACTCATCTATATCCCTTGCCCGCAAAGCCAGCCTTGGCACTGGCCGTATAGCGCATAGTCACTAAACTCCGGACATCATACCTCTGGAAAACTCATAATATACAGGCTACAAAAAGGTCAGAGCCATTCGGGATCTCGTCTCGGATGCTTTGGGCCTGTAGCTCAGCTGGGAGAGCGCGTCGTTCGCAATGACGAGGTCGTCGGTTCGATCCCGATCAGGTCCACCAAATTTATTGATAAAGACGCCCCCTTTCACGGTGTACCACAATCTTAATGGTCGGCGACCAGCAAATATTTAGGCCTCAATAGATTGTCTACTAAGACAACTAGACCAATCATCGTTGAGGAAAATCCAAATTTAGGCGCCTTAGTAACCAATTTTAGCGCTTTTCAGCGAAAAATCAGACACGATTCGGTTGATTATCCTATAGCAATTACTAGTCTCTCCTGATGGTATTGAGACCAGTATCTCTGACACGCATAACACAGGCTAAACTCAACAAAGTTATGGCCGAGCATACTTTGTTCCTTAAACCAAACTCGGGTGGGACGCGCGCAAAGCTGACCAATCACGATTTAACCGGTCTCTCATTTAGCGAGCATAATCTATCGGGTGCCGATTTTACTGGATCAAAAATGTATGAGGCTAATCTAGAAAATTGCTGTCTTGATGATTGCATATTTTTTGGCTGCGACTTACGAAAAGCAAACTTCCGCAATTCAAGTATATTACGGGCAGATTTGCGCGGGGCAACGCTCCGTGGTGCGATTATGTCGGCGGCGAATTTATCAAATGCCGATCTTCGCGCTGGCTCATTTGCTACTTATGATCCTAAAAAAGGATTAAAGTTTCCCGAGGAAAAAGAGGCTTGGGCCGAAGGCCCGGGAGGTGTTGACCTGCGCGGTGCCAATATGGTTTCGGTTAAGCTATCTGGTGCCGTGGCAACCAGCTCAGACTTCGAAGACGCTAATTTAAATAACGCCAAATTTTCCGGAGGTAATTTAATTGGAGCCAATTTAGCCGGCGCCAATTTAGCCGGAGCTGATTTAAGTGAATGCGAAATACGTGATGTCAATATGCGTGGCGCAAATTTAATGGGCGCCATGATGGATTTCTCAATTTTAGTTAACGTTGACTTGACCGGAGCCTTAACGGACAAACCTGCCGGCAAATCTCTCGATGAGCTCCCGATGCCCATCGATGATTTGCTCGCCTTGCACCAACTTTGGCTGGACAGTGAGGGTAACAAAGGACAGCGCTTGGATCTTAGTGGCTATGATTTGCGAGGACTCAAGTCTTTAAAGAATGCAGATTTAGCTATGTTTTATGCGGAACACAGTGTTTGGTATGGTCAAGACCTTAGCGCTATGAAAATGCAAGCCTCACGTTTCAAGAACAGTGATGTACGGAACTGTAATTTTGATTCAGCTGATTTACGGGGCAGTAACTTTTCAAAAAGTAATATGGTGGGGTCCAAGTTTTGTAACGCACGCTTTGAGCCCCTGCAGCTCTATAGAAAACGCATGATGAACACAAATTTTTCTGGTGCCAATCTACGTTATACCGACTTCAAATTTGCCAATCTGCGTGATGCCAATTTTTCAAACGCCGACCTTAGCTTCGCTGATTTTACCGGCGCAGACCTGCATAGAGCCAACTTTGCCAACGCTATAACAGAAGAAATGAAATGTGATCTGAGCGCACTGCATT
The DNA here is from genome assembly GCA_013286365.1 of Alphaproteobacteria bacterium. Lineage (GTDB taxonomy): Bacteria > Pseudomonadota > Alphaproteobacteria > UBA9219 > UBA9219 > JABDFY01. Next base: position 552 of record JABDFY010000075.1, on the reverse strand, counting down.
CACCGCCAATCTTAATAAAAAAAGAAATAATCAAAGATTAGCTCCGTCCCCGCTGAGCTTCATTATTGTGATCAAAAGCCCCTTAATTTCAAAAACTTTTATATTGATTATACCTGGATAGCGACTAATTTACGCCAATGGCAAAAGAACAGCTTCCCCAAATTGACCAAACCGCCCTCGACACCATCATAGCCAAGCATGAACTATTCCGGCGGGGTAGAACAGGCGGTGTGCGCGCTCAGATAGCGCATCACGATCTATCACGCCTTGTGTTTCGTGAGCGCGATTTGTCACACGCCGACTTTACAGGATCGATCTTCTTTGAAGCAGATCTGGCACATGCCAAACTCGATTATACCCAATTTTTTGCCTGCGATTTGCGGCGTGCAAATTTTCGTGGCGCAAGCCTAGTGCGCTCCGATTTGCGTGGCGCTTGTTTGCGCGGCGCAAGCATGACGGGGGCTGATTTAAGCGATGCTGATCTGCGTGAAGGCTCGTTTGCCTCGTATGACCCCCAGAAAGGTCTTGCCTTTATTCATGATAGATCAGCTT
>JABDFY010000074.1 GCA_013286365.1 Alphaproteobacteria bacterium | reverse complement strand
TGCTGTGTGCCATGATAGAGGCCGGTTGTATCGCCAAGACCCACCGTATTAGCCGTGGCGAATAAACGAAAGGCGGGATGCGGGTGAATGACACGGTTCTGATCGAGCAGCGTTAGCTTGCCTTCAACTTCTAAGACGCGCTGGATAACAAACATGACGTCAGGACGACCGGCATCATATTCATCGAACACCAAAGCACAGGCGTGCTGCAAGGCCCATGGCAGAAGGCCCTCGCGGTATTCGGTTATTTGCTGGCCGTCTTTAAGGACAATGGCGTCTTTGCCTATCAGATCGATGCGGCTGATATGACTATCAAGATTGACGCGAATACAGGGCCAATTTAATCTGGCGGCGACTTGCTCGATGTGTGTTGATTTTCCTGTGCCGTGGTAGCCCTGAACAAGGACGCGCCGATTGTGTGAGAACCCGGCAAGAATGGCCAAAGTTGTGTCGTGATCGAAGCGATAGGCTTCATCAACATCAGGAACATGTTCGCCATTGGAAGAAAATGCCGGTACTTGTAGATCACTATCGATACCAAATGTTTGGCGCACAGATACTGTGATATCGGGCAATCCTTTTTCGTCATTGGCGATGGCTGAGGGTGTTTTGGCAGCAGTTGCTTTAGGCGGCATACGTTTTCCCATGATGTGACTAATCAGCTTCTTCCGTACCATAGATTTGGCGCAAAGTCGCGAAGGCTTGATTGATTAACTTGAATTTTTCTTCGGCTTCTGGGCTGCCACCGTGTAGATCGGGATGGTGACGCTTTACGAGAATCCTATATTGGGCTTTGATGGCCGAAAAATCGACCGGCGGATTAAGCTCAAGTTCGGTCAAGGCGTCAAACTCCGTCTTTGGCATTGTGGGATTGGGTGGTGTTGCCTCGGCTTCTGTGAAAAAATCGCGCATCACTTCATCACGTAGATGCTGTTCTTGGGCACGCCACTGTCCAACCGGCCAAGAAGGACGATCCCACACCACGGCTTTACGGATATGGGCTTCAATCTCATCCATGGACATACCCGAAAAATAATCCCAGTTCGAATTATATTCGCGGACATGCTCAAGGCAGAACCAATAATAGTCGTTAAGCTGTGAACGACTTTTAGGAGCTCGATAATCACCAGCTTGCGCACAGCCAGGACAGTCGCAGCCCTTGATTTTGACGGGGCGGTCGAGTGTTTCGAAGAACTGGTCCTTAATCGGTTCGGCGCGCATGGTACACTATATCAAACCTCCATTATGGCTGTGCAAGTCTTGAGAAACTCTTTTTCTCGCTAGTTATTACCCAAATTTATGTAGTCAAAAATGGCGGAAAACATGGAAAAAGAAAGAATGTTTCGCACACGAAACTATTATTAGTGCCAAAAATAGGTATGATGGGAAATATCCCATTTTACGAGAGACAACATGCTTCAGGCCTTAAAAAAACACAACTTAATCGCCGAGGGCGATATTATCCTTGTTGAACAGCCCCTCGGCCATTTCATGGATGCAGGCCATGACCATTTCATGCCTAAAGCAGTGTCAGGAAGGCCGCAGCCACAAATGACCCAGCAAAGTAGCTATAGCGAACGCATCCGGCTCAAGCTAACGGATGGTCTTAAGCCATCGCTTCTTGAAATTACCGACGATACGATGCGTCATGTAGGCCACGCCGGTCACGATGGACGGGGCGAGACCCACTTTCATGTAAAAATCGTCAGTGAGGTATTTATCGGACTCAATCGCCTTGATCGCCAACGCCTCGTTTACACATTGCTATCTGACGAAATGCGGGAATGGGTGCATGCCTTGACGATGGAAGTGTTTGCGCCTGCCGAACATAACCCTAAGAACCCATAGCTGATTATCGAAAGTAAAAAATTGCGCTTTTTGTTTATTCTTAAATAAGAACGGATCAAAATTTTAACCAAGAAGGAGATCGCCATGTATCAGTTGCAGTCTAATGTATCGACACTGAATGCCAACCCAAAGACAGCGCGCAGTGCGCTGATTAATCGTAATGTAACAGTCGCTGGTCATCGTACAAGCGTTCGGCTTGAACCTGATATGTGGAGCGGCTTATCTGAAATCAGCCGTCGCGAGCAATCCTCGCTGCACGAAATATGTACTTCTATTGCCGCCAACAAACCCGAGAATAGCTCACTCACAGCAGCCATTCGTGTATATGTCATGAGCTATTATCGTACGGCTACCACCGAGCAGGGGCACGCCAAGGCTGGCCATGGCCATGGTATTCTGGGCGCTGTAGATAGATCGCCAGAACCAAGATCACAAGAGCCCATCACACCCTTTTCGCTCAACGGGCAAATTCTACAAATAGCCGAACAAATTAGCGGCAAGAGAATGGCAGACTAAATCAAGATTGTACGCATAGTACCCCGAAGGGCGATGGATTAACGCAGAAGCTCCAGCCATAAATCGCGCACAGCGTCTGTTTTGACATCGTGGCTAACAAAAGCGTCGCCAATGCGACGCGCCAGAATAAGGGTCAACTTCTTGTTTTGAGCCTTTTTGTCTTGGGCCATGAGATCCATAAGTTTGTCGACGTCATAATCAAAAGTTGATGGTGGCGCA
>JABDFY010000073.1 GCA_013286365.1 Alphaproteobacteria bacterium | reverse complement strand
CTTACTAAAAATAATCAGCCGTAGGGCGTGATAGTGATATAGTTTTTTTCCTTGACGATAATTTACGACATAAATGGTCTTTTAATAACACTTGTGGCCCAAGCGGTGTTTGTTGAAAATAATAGCTTCGAACCAGGATACCTTGGTAAATTAGCTTTCATGATCCCAATTCTCTCCTTTTATCCCCCGGTTATTGCTCATCGCGGTGCCAGGAGCAATGCGCCTGAAAACACGTTAGCTGCAATTCGTCTTGCGCGCGAACAAGGTGCGGGTTGGGTAGAAGTTGACGTGAAACTTACACAGGACGGCATACCAATTTTAATGCACGACGAAACACTTGAGCGTACGACCAACGGCAAAGGCCTCGTTGCTGAAGCAAGCTGGCAAGATCTACGGATGCTGGATGCCGGCACCTGGTTTGGCGCACATTTCGCCAACGAGCGTATACCAACGCTTACCGAAACGTTGCATTGTGTGCTGGATAGTGGTCTCAGGATCAATTTGGAGATCAAGCCCTGCCCGGGTCGCGCTCAAGCAACGACGATGGTTAGTCTAATGGAAACTGCAAAAATATGGCCAGAAGATGTATTGCCGCCGCTCATTTCTAGCCTCAATATCGAATGCCTTCAGATTGCCGATCAACTCTTGCCGCACTGGCCGCGCGGCTTGTTGTTTGACGAGTGGGATGAAGATTGGCTGAGATTGGCAGAAAAGGCGCATGCCGATACAATTCATTTGAGTGAGAAGATCTTGAACAGCGGGCGCATAAAGAACCTCATTCGCAGCGAGCGTCCCATCCTCGCCTATACCGTCAACGACCCGCATCGAGCAAATGATTTGTTGAGCCAAGGTATAAGCGCTGTATTTTCCGATAACCCAAAGGAAATACTGGCGGCCCTTTAAAGAAGTGGGTCTGCAAATTTAGCGGCCTATCTGGGCTAACATTTAGATATCCCAAACACTATTCGCTGTTTATAAACGTCCCTAGTGTGGGGAAGGCTTAGCGACTATACTTAGCCAGCGATGAGACTGATGTGATAAGGATAGCGCCGTGAAAACTTTGAAAAGTCTAATTATCTCCGGGCGTGAAGTGTTGCCGCTGATCGAAGGCGGTAAGGGCATATCTGTCTCCAACGGCGAAAGTTCCGGTGCTTGGGCGGCAGCTGGCGGCGTTGGCACTTTTTCTGGTGTCAATGCTGATAGCTACGGCACAGATGGACAGCTCCTGCCACAAATCTATAAAGGTAAAACACGCTTCGATCGCCACAAGGAGCTCATCAACTTTTCAATCCGCGGCGGCATCGCACAAGCCCAGAAGGCGCACGAACTTTCAAACGGCCAAGGCCGTATCCACATGAATATCTTGTGGGAAATGGCGGCTGCCGAGCGTATTCTTCACGGCATTCTCGAGGGCGCCAAAGACATCGTCCATGGCGTGACATGCGGTGCGGGCATGCCTTACAAAATTGCAGAGATCGCCGCAAGCTACCGTGTCCACTATTATCCCATCGTATCTTCGGCGCGCGCTTTTCGGGCCCTGTGGTTGCGCGCTTATAATAAATTTCGCGATTGGCTCGGCGCTGTGGTTTATGAAGATCCATGGCTTGCTGGCGGCCATAATGGATTATCCAATAGCGAAGATCCCAAAAAACCTGAAGACCCGTTTCCTCGCGTTCTCGCTCTACGTCAGATGATGCGCGAATGGGGCTTGGGTGAGGTTCCTATCGTCATGGCAGGTGGCGTGTGGTGGCTTTCGGAATGGGAAGGCTGGCTGGACAATCCCGAATTAGGCCCAATAGCCTTTCAATTTGGCACACGGCCTTTGCTTACCAAGGAAAGCCCGATTTCAAATGCATGGAAGAAAAAGCTGCTTCGGCTCAAGGCAGGCGATGTCTATCTGAATAAGTTTTCCCCGACCGGCTTTTATTCCTCTGCCGTTCGTAATCCGTTTTTGCAGGAATTGCAGGAACGCTCTGAACGCCAGATAGCCTACGCTTTGGAAGTTCTTGGCGAACACACCGAAGCTTTTCAAGTCGGCGCCATCGGTAAACCAGTCTATTTAACGCCAGGTGATCTCGCTCAGGCAAACAACTGGATCAAAAATGGTTTCAGTAAGGCCATCCGTACGCCAGACAGTACTTTGATATTTGAGACACCAGAACATGCGCAACAGATCCTTGCTGATCAGATTGCTTGCATGGGCTGTTTGTCGGCGTGTGCCTTTTCCAATTGGTCGCAAAATGAAGCCGGAACCACAGGCCGTAAACCCGATCCACGCAGTTTCTGCATTCAAAAGACATTGCAAAACATCAGTCACGATGGCGATGTCGAAAGCCAGCTGATGTTCGCCGGTCACAATGCCTATCGTTTTGCTTCCGACCCCTACTACGCCAACGGGTTTGTGCCAACCGTCAAACAGCTCGTCGAACGGATCGCGACGGGCTACTAGTTGTAGTCTAGCGTCTTAAAGATCTGGACTGCGGCTTGACAAGCCTCTCGCCATTTTGGTGTGCTCAGATCCGCAAAAAATGCGACGATATTATGCCCTGATTTTGCCACAACCATGTTTCATACGTAGCTCCTAATCTGACAGGAGATTGTTATGGCCTTTGAACTTCCTCCGCTTCCTTTTGCCAAAGATGCCCTTGA
>JABDFY010000072.1:2492-2651 GCA_013286365.1 Alphaproteobacteria bacterium | reverse complement strand
TGAGACGCCGCCTGAGGAAACCCCAGAAGCTGCCGCCTTTCTCGAGATAAACGAGTTTAAACCAGGCGAGAATGGCGCGTCTGTATTTCGTGGCTGGATGTTCGCCTCAAGTCCGGCGTTATCAGCCTTGGAACATCCAGTTTACGATATTTGGGTAAC
>JABDFY010000072.1:1412-2482 GCA_013286365.1 Alphaproteobacteria bacterium | reverse complement strand
TGTAAGAATTCAGCGACCAAGTGATCCCAATCTGTATCGGGAGGCAGGATGAGTTTGGCCTTTTTGTCGAGTGCATCCGCCAAGAGATGGTGATAATTGGCGCGGGTAATCTCGAGGGTACCAAACTGAGCTAGATGGTCGGTTTGGAACTGCGTATCAAGAAGTGTAAAACCACACCGCTTAAGTAATGCAACCAAATACACCAATGCAATTTTGCTGGCGTCAGGGTTACGGCTAAACATGCTCTCGCCAAAGAAAGCGCCACCATAACTTACGCCGTAAAGGCCGCCGACCAAGTCATTACCAGACCACACTTCAATTGAATGGGCATGCCCACGTCGGTATAACGCTGTGTAAAGGCCGATGATTTCTTGGTTAATCCAGGTTGTTTTGCGATCGTCAGTCACAGCAGCGCAGGCGCGCATGACATCTGTAAAAGATGTATCCAATTTTATCTTATAAGGGCCGCGTTTGATGGTGCGTTTTAGTCGCCGTGGCGTATGAAAGCCGTCGAGTGGTATGATTGCGCGTACTGGCGGATCGAACCAATGGAGCTCAGTCGACTGAGCGCTTTCGGCCATAGGGAAGATCCCCGCCGCGTAAGCACGCAGCAGGATCTCGGGCGTCAAGCGATATAAGGTCCTGTTTGACATGAGTTACGTCAGCCAGTTTCACCTAAAAAGCTTTCTAACCAATGAATATCATAATCGCCATTAATAAAGTCGGGTTGGCTAATAATCCGCTGATGCAACGACAAGGTCGTTTCAATACCGCCGATAACGAATTCCTCAAGACTTCGGCGCAGGCGTAAAAGACATTCATTGCGGGTTTTGCCATGCACGATCAATTTCGCAATCATGCTGTCATAGTGAGGAGGTACACGGTACCCGTCATAAAGGGCACTATCGACACGAACGCCGAGACCGCCTGGTGCATGAAAATCACTAATCACGCCAGGGGAGGGCGTAAATGTTTTTGGGTTTTCGGCATTGATTCGGCATTCAATAGCATGACCGTTGAAAGTGATATCTTTTTGTTCATAGCTCAGCGGCATACCCGCAGCGACGCGG
>JABDFY010000072.1:0-1402 GCA_013286365.1 Alphaproteobacteria bacterium | reverse complement strand
CGACGCGGATTTGTTCGCGCACCAGATCGATGCCGGTAATCATTTCTGTTACCGTATGTTCAATCTGCAACCGCGTGTTCATTTCAATGAAATAAAACTGTCCGTTTTCATAGAGGAACTCAATCGTGCCAACGCCGCGATAACCGAGTTTTTGTATAAGCTTGGCCGCCAGAGTACCGATTTTTTCTCTTTCATTGCTGTTCAATCCGGGCGAAGGAGCTTCTTCAATGACCTTTTGGTGATGCCGTTGAATGGAGCAATCACGCTCACCGAAATGCAAGGCATTGCCGTGAGTATCTCCCAATAGCTGCACTTCGATGTGGCGAGGATGGGTGAGGTATTTTTCAAGATAGACTTCGTCGTTGCCAAACGCCGCGCGCGCTTCAGTGCGAGCTAATTGATAGGCCTCGGCAAAACCAGCGGCATTTTGGGCTACCTTCATGCCTTTGCCGCCGCCACCCGCTGCGGCCTTAATAAGCACAGGAAATCCAATTTTATTGGCGATCTTCGCGCCTTCATCGAGGCTGGTAATGGCACCATCTGAGCCGGGTACTGTGGGTAGACCGAGATCTTTGACAGTTTTCTTTGCCGTTACTTTATCTCCCATAATACGGATGTGCTGAGGTGTGGGGCCGATAAAAGTAAATCCATGCTCTTCGACCATTTCGGCAAAATTGGCATTCTCAGACATAAAGCCGATGCCGGGATGAATGGCGTCGGCTCCAGTGATAGCCGCTGCCGTAAGAATTGCAGGAATATTGAGATAGCTTTCTTTGGCCGGTGGCGGACCGATGCAAACGCTTTCGTCGGCCAAACGTACATGCATTGCATTGGCGTCGGCGGTCGAGTGTACGGCAACGGTGTGGATACCCATTTCGCGACACGCGCGATGAATACGCAGGGCAATTTCACCTCGATTGGCGATAAGAACTTTTTCGAACAAGCGATACCTATTGTATAATCGTCATTAAGCGATCGTGAGTAATGTTTCGCCGAACTCAACTGGCTTGGCGTCGCCTGCCATAATCTCGGCAATTGTCCCTGCTTTGGGTGCCTTGATGGGATTCATAACCTTCATGGCTTCAATAATAAGCAACGTATCGCCTTGTTTGACTTTATCGCCCACTTTAACAAATGGTGCGGCGTTTGGTTCTGGGGCCAAGTAGACAGTTCCAACCATAGGAGCGGTAACGGCAGTGCCGCTGGCGGGTGTAATTGACGCAGCAGAAGGTGCGGGTGCGGCAGCTACAGCGGGGGCCATCGTTTGCACGACGTGCGTTGATGCGCAACGAATACGTTTATCGCCTTCAGCATATTCAATTTCACTGAGTCCGGTTTCTTCAAGCAGCTTAGCGATCTTGCGAACAAAATCAGCATCAAGATCAAATTTCGTCGTCATGGT
>JABDFY010000071.1:745-2755 GCA_013286365.1 Alphaproteobacteria bacterium | reverse complement strand
CAAAATCCTTTTCAACGGAGAAACCAACGACCTCATACTCAGAATCATAGGTAAAATATTCATGAGCTATAAGGGCGAATTCGCCCGCGCCGATGATGACAAGCTTGGAGGTTTTTTGCATGGCGCGCTTTATGATTTTATCATCAAGAAGTCCGGCTAAACGTAGATCCCACTATACCGTATACCCCGGATGAACGCGCAACCATAATTCCAGCACAAAAACCGACCATAGTTGATAGGTGGTTGGTGTTTTCAAGTGAAACTGAACAAAACGTTTCAATCTTTCCGGTCCGACCCAAGCGGCAAGACAGCAATCTGGGTTTAAAAGAAGCTTGGAAACCTCAATTGCCAAAGCCTCCCCTCCCCATCCGTTGACCGGCATGCCGAAGCCCATTTTGGGCCGTTCCAGCCATTCGCGTGGAATGTAGCGCCCTGCGAGTTGTTTTAGCACCCGCTTGCTGTGCCCGAGCACGCATAAATCGTCAGCCGCAAGGCGCATAGCAAAATCGGCGACCTGACAGCCCAGCAAGGGTGCGCGCACTTCGAGTGCATGCTGCATGCTCATGCGGTCAACTTTAGAAAGGACGGCGTTCGGCAAGTAATTTTCGATATCTGTTTCACGCAAACGCTGCAGCAGTGGTTTATCTGTCCGCTCGAGCGGGGCACGCATGTCGGCCAAAAGATTTTTCGTTGCCTCAGGCAATGGGCCAATAAATTTTTCAAGTGTCGGATCGGCAAAAATCATGATGCGGTTTGAATAATAGGCTTGGCTTGGACGCCACGAAGGATCGCTTACATGCTCGGCTGCGTCTTGCATGGTGTTCAGATAGCGACCATAGCCACCGAACAATTCATCACCACCGTCACCGGATAGCGCAACTGTAACATGTTCGCGCGTCATGCGTGACAATATCCAGGTCGGCAGGCACGAGGTATCGCCGTTGGGTTCATCAAGCACACTAGAGATATGCCGTCCAAGATCAAGCGCATCGAGCCGAAGAATTTTATCGTGATGATCGGTGCCGAGATAGGCTGCCATCGCGCGCGCTTGCTGATGTTCACTGTCGGGACTGTCTTCGAAGCCGATAGAAAAAGTCTGGATCGGTTGCTGCGAGTATTGTCGTGCTAGGGCAACAACTGTCGATGAATCGACACCGCCTGACAGAAAAGCGCCAAGCGGCACATCAGACAGCATGCGTGTTTTAATTGTGGCACTGAGTATAGGCTCAAGTTCGTCAGCAAGATCGTCGAGAGAACGATTGCCTATCTGCGACGGCGATGCCGAAAAACTAAAATACCGTTCGGTGGTCACGCGACCATCCGCCGTCAATGTCAACATGTGACCCGGCGGTAATTTGTTCGCGTGTTTATAAATCGACAGCGGTGCTGGCAAATATTGCAAAGCCAGATATGTCGCTATGCGATGCCGATCGATAGTGGCGTCGAAGCCAGGCAACAAGGTCAGCGCTTGTAATTCCGAAGCAAAAGCAAACCAATCGGCTGTTTGCGTATAATAGAGAGGTTTCTCGCCAAAGATATCGCGTGCGAGTAAAAGCGTTTTTGTCGCGGGATTGAAGTAACCAAAGGCAAACATCGCATCAAGGCGATGAACGAAGTTTTTGCCTTCCGTCACAAGGCCGGTCAGCAGAACTTCGGTGTCAGATGTACTGCGAAAATGATGCCCTTTTGAGGCTAATTCAGGACACAATTCACGATAATTGTAGATCTCGCCATTGAATGTTATCGCTGCGCCTGATGCCGTAGAGATCATCGGCTGATGTCCACCCGATGATAAGTCGATGATGCTAAGACGGCGATGTGATAAGGCACAAAATCCGTCCGCATCGACCCACACGCCGGAATCATCTGGCCCGCGATGCGCGAAACTGTCAGCCATGCGCTTAACCAGTTGCCCCATCACATCCGGGGCAATCCGGCCGGAAAGATTGACGATACCTGCGATGCCGCACATTTTAGAGATTACCTGGTTTCATCTGGTATCATCAGGTG
>JABDFY010000071.1:0-735 GCA_013286365.1 Alphaproteobacteria bacterium | reverse complement strand
ATTGTCTCTTCAAGCATTTGAGCAGCAGGCTTGGGATCGGCATATTTTAATGCCTCTTCCTTGACAGCCTTGCTTAATTTTTGACACAGCTCAGGTTGATCAACCAACCTTAAAATAGTCTTCAAAATGCCTTCCACATCATCCCATTCATGATTGAGTTCCGGGATGTCGATTACTTTATCAGCAAGCATAGCCCAAGCGCTGTCGTAAGGCTTAAGAAAATCTTCGACTTTATTGTGACAAAGTACCATCGGAATTCCAAGATTCATGATTTCCAATCGATTATACCCGCCACTGGTAGGAAAAGTATCGAGCGCTATATCGGCGGCGGTGGATACTTCGGCATGGTCGTTTCGCCAACCGAGAAAATGGATGCGTGACAGAGAAATTTCTGGCGCCTGCAGTTTCAACCATTCGCTCATCTCGGCATTGGTCGGCCCGATGACAATCATATGAACATGCGGCCGTTGCGCAAGGATCTTCGCAACCACCTGCCAGTATAATTTTGAATAGAATTTGATCGTACGGCCCGACGATAAAATGAGGAAGGCTTCTTCCGGTATACCCAATTCTTTTTTGGTCAATGGCTTCTCAGGTATGCGAAAACGCTCACGAGGCATAAAATCAGGCAGGCGATAGGCTTTGCAGATAGAATCCGTCCTATAAAAGTCGAACATATGCAGGACGAAATCGAGCAAAGGGCTCGCATAGATGTCGGTGTCGCCAAAGCCAAGT
>JABDFY010000070.1 GCA_013286365.1 Alphaproteobacteria bacterium | reverse complement strand
CAAACGGTCGTGCCAAAGCTTTGGCTTGGGTTAATGATCCAGTTGACGCGTTTTTTCTGGAGATCCAGGGATCGGGTCGTGTCCACATGAAAGACGGCTCCATTTTACATGTTGGCTATGATGCCCCGAACGGCAGGACCTATGTCGCCATTGGACGCGTATTGGTTGATATGGGGGAGCTTAACAAGCCCGTTACAATGCAAACGATCCGCTCTTGGCTTAAAGATCACCCCGACCGAGCTCAGGCGATCATGAATAAAAATCCGTCTTATGTCTTCTTCAAACAAATCGAAGACGATGGCCCCGTTGGTGCCGAAGGAGTTGCTCTTACACCGATGCGTAGTCTGGCTGTTGATCCGGCCTTTGTGCCGTTGGGTGTGCCGTTGTGGGTCAATATCGATGAAGGAGAAAGCAAGACAACACCTAGGTTACAACGTCTTGTGATTGCCCAAGATACGGGTGCTGCCATTAAGGGCCCGGTACGTGGCGATCTATTTTGGGGCTTTGGCAAAGAGGCCGAGGCGCAAGCTGGAGCCATGCAAAGCAGCGGGCAGTATTATTTATTATTGCCTAAAAAAGTTTCAAAACCCTCGCCTCAAAATTGAGACCGTCTCGCCATGAATTCATCCGATGATCATAATGTATGGGTGCTTTATACGAAAAAAGTAAAACCGGTGAAACAAAAGAGAAAAACTCGCCTTAAACAAATTACTTCAGACAAGCCAGAAAAACCGCTCGCTAAGGTAGCAACGCCGCAGAATATTAATCCCGAAACACTCCCAGCCACCGGCAGTAATTTATCTCAAGAACAAGAGAGACGCGCTTTAAGCTCAGATCAGATCAGGGCCATCCAGTTTGATAAACGTACTGAGCGAGCCCTGCGCCAGGGAGCCATTACGCTCGATGGTAAGATAGATTTACATGGCCTGTTTCAATCCGAAGCGCATGAAGTTTTGCTAAAGTTTATAGAAGTACACGTAAAAAAGGGCAGCAAACATCTTCTGGTGATCACGGGCAAAGGCCGTCCTTCACCAGGCGTATTGCGTACCAAATTTGCTGATTGGCTCTATAACTCGCCTTTTAGGCCGCAGATTCTGAGTATCAGGCAGGCAGCCCTTCGACATGGTGGCGAAGGTGCTTTTTATGTGATCTTAAGGCGAAAAAAGGATGCGGAAATGTGACTAGCAAAGAGTTCCTTGGAACAGCTTCGCTTATGGTGGGGTGTGTTGGCTATATGAGATACATAATGGCGGTATTGAAGTCACACAGTAAGCCGCATGCATTTTCATGGATTATTTGGACAAGTGTGTGTGCCATTGTTTTTGTGGCACAACTCAGTAAAAATGCTGGCCCCGGCGCTTGGGCCTCTGGGTTAGGCGCGGCATTTTGTGTCACCATTACGGTCCTGGCTCTGAGGCGTGGCGAAAAGCGCATTACGCTTAGCGATTGGCTCATGTTTATGGGTGCTTTGGCGGCCATCCCTCTATGGATTTTCACCAAAGACCCTTTGGGTTCGGTCATTCTCGTCACAGCGATTGATGGTATGGGTTTTTATCCGACATTTCGTAAGTCATACATCCGTCCCAATGAAGAGGCGATGAGCATGTATATGTTGGATTCCGGAAAATATGTCTTAGCTATACTCGCCATAGAGAGCTATTCGGCGACGACATTGATTTATCCGCTTTTTGTCGTGTTATCGAATAGTGTTTTCGTTATGATGCTTCTGTGGCGCCGCGGCGTTGTTAAGAAAGCCTGAGTTTGCAGGAGAGTTTGTGTTCGACAAAAATACTCTCGGACTTTTGTCCGTGGCCATTGCCGCCGTCAGCTATGTTCCTTACATACGTGCAACGCTCAAACGAACCATTCGTCCCCATGCGTTTTCGTGGTTTATATGGGCGCTCATGGGGCTTATTGGTTATGCCGCTCAATATGTCAAAGATGCAGGTCCCGGTGGCTGGGTTACGGGCTTTAGTGCCATTGTTGGCTTTTTTATAGCTGCTTTGGTATTTCAACAAGGCGACCATGATATAACGCGCAGTGATTGGGTTGCGTTTGGCGGCGGCATAGCTGCAATTCCTCTGTGGTATTTTACCAAGGATCCAACGGCGTCGGTCATACTTGTAACAATCATCAATACAGTCGGTTTGTATCCGACTTTGCGAAAGTCCTACAAACGGCCGCATGAGGAAATGGCGCTGTTGTTTGCTTTCAGCGGCATCAAGTTTTTGATCTCTCTCTTTGCCCTCGATAGCTATTCATTTGTGACCATGATAACGCCCGTGACGAGCTTATTTACAAACGCAGGAACGATCATCTTATTGCTGTGGCGACGTCGGGTGCTACGGCGGCGCAAGAAAGCAGCGACCTAAGTTTACGACAATAGAGCAGTAGAAATTACAGGATAAATTTGGATAAATCTGTGTTTTGAGCAAAGTCGTTGAGCTTATCGCGAACATAAACCGCATCGATGTTGACGGATGACTTTGGTTTATCGCTGGCGTTAAAACTGATATCTTCCAAAAGGCGCTCAAGCAATGTGTGAAGGCGGCGTGCGCCTATGTTCTCGACACTGCTGTTGACAGCAGCAGCGAGCCGCGCCAGCTCGTCTATCGCATCAGGTGTAAAATCTATTGTCACGTCTTCGGTGCCCATGAGAGCTTTGTATTGCTTGACAAGGCTCGCCTCGGGCTCGATTAGGATGCGTTTAAAGTCATCCTGGGTCAGAGCTTGCAACTCAACGCGGATTGGCAACCGGCCCTGAAGCTCAGGCAGCAAATCGGATGGCTTGGCAATATGGAACGCGCCGGAGGCTATGAAAAG
>JABDFY010000069.1 GCA_013286365.1 Alphaproteobacteria bacterium | reverse complement strand
GGCTCGGCTGGCCCAGCACTCGCTTGCGCTGTTATCGTTAAGCGAGTGGACCAGCAAACGCGGGCAAAAACGTCTGTAAACGAGCTCTTACGCGATTGAGACAATTGGCAAAACACAACATTTATGGTTTACTTCCTTTATATTTTAATGAGGGGGCAAAATCATGGCCAAAATGCAATTTCACGGCTCAATAACAGCGCTTATAACACCCTTTGCCAATGGCAAGGTTGATGCCAAGAGATTTCAGGATTTTGTAAAGTGGCAAATCGATCAAGGTACTCACGGCCTCGTTCCTTGCGGTACGACGGGAGAGTCGCCGACACTCTCGCATGAAGAGCATCATCATGTAACTGAGCTCTGCATCGAAGTTGCTAAAGGCAAAGTTCCTGTTATCGCTGGTTGTGGATCTAATTCCACCGATGAAGCGATTGCCCTATCTCAGCATGCTGAGAAGGCCGGTGCGGATGCTGCGTTACAGGTAACACCTTATTATAATAAGCCATCACAAGAAGGTCTCTACCAGCACTATAAGGCCATTCACGACAATTCCGGTTTGCCGATTATTATTTATAATATCCCGGGTCGTAGCGTCGTGAATATGAGCGTTGAGACTATGGCGAGGCTCTCTCAATTACCGCGCATCATTGGCGTCAAGGACGCAACGGCTGATTTGGCTCGCCCACTCCGAACACGCCTAACTTGTGGAGCAGATTTCTGTCAATTATCGGGCGAAGACGCGACGGCTATTCCATTTCTTGCTCAAGGCGGCCACGGCTGTATCTCGGTTACATCCAACATTGCTCCCGCACTTTGTGCCGAAATGCACAAGGCTTGGCAAAAAGGCGATATGAAAACTGTTCAAAAAATCAACGACCAGCTCATGCCTTTACATGAGGCGATGTTTATCGAGACATCGCCAGGTCCGGTAAAATATGCCGCTTCATTATTGGGACTATGCCGCAACGAATTTCGCTTGCCCCTCGTTCCTGTAAGTAAGGCTACTGAGAAAATGGTCGAAGAGGCCTTGATTAAAGTTGGGCTACTTGCAGCTGGTATGAAGCAAGCTAAGTTGGCGTAGCTCTTTAAACAGCGCTCTTCAAATCGAGCACATCATCCATCGAATAAAAACCTGGCTTTTTATTATGTAACCAAAGAGCTGCCTGAACCGCGCCGCGGGCAAAAATCCGACGCTCGGTTACGCTATGCTGCAAGCGGATAATCTCTCCTTGCCCCGCAAAGATAACGTCATGCTCGCCGACAATGGATCCTGCGCGGATGGCGGCGTATTCAGGCTTCTTTTTACCTTCATTCCCTCGCAACACAGCCTCGCCCAAAGCGAGAGCCGTACCCGATGGTGCATCTTTTTTCATGCGGTGATGCTGATCTAATATAGATATATCATAATCGAAATTGGCCAAAAGTTTAGCCGCAAGAGCAACGACTTGCTTCATGGCAGCAAGCGAAAGACTGGTGTTAGGTGCGTAGAGCAATGGTATTTTTTTGGCAACAAGCTTAAAGGCATCCAGGGTTTGCGAACTTAACCCTGTAACGCCAGACATATAAGGCTTGTTGTGGGTAGCCGCTTCTTGAGCGTGAGCCGCGACAGCATCGGCCGAGGTAAAATCTATAACAGCGTCGCTCACGGCGATCACTTCCGATGCTTTGGTTGAAAGAACGGCTCCTTTGGGAGCAGGAATTCCAGCCTCTGAGGCTAACACGGCGCCGCCGGAAAGTGTGCAGGCAGGATTTTCGGCAATTTCTTGTGCGATTAATTTTCCCATTCGTCCCGCGTATCCCAAAATACCTATACGAACAATGCTCATGTCAGATACTTTCTCGATAATAGCTCGGCGATTTGTACAGTATTAAGCGCAGCGCCTTTACGTAAGTTGTCAGATACAATCCACAAATTAAGGCCGTTCTCGACGGTGATGTCTTCTCTAATCCGACTAACAAAGACAGCGTCGTCGCCGGCACATTCGACAGGCGTAATAAAACCTTCTTCACTATGCTTATCGACAACCGTAATTCCACGCGCCTTGGTAAGAGCGGCGCGGGCTTCATCAGCACTTATTGGGTTTTCAAACTCAAGATTGACAGCCAAGGCGTGGCCGATAAATACAGGCACACGTACGCAAGTTGCCGTAACTTTTATTTTAGGATCGAGAATTTTTTTAGTCTCGACAACCATCTTCCATTCTTCCTTTGTTTGGCCGTCATCCATAAAAACATCAATTTGAGGTATGACATTGAAGGCGATTTGCTTATGGAACTGTTCTTTGACTAATTGGTCATTAACAAACACGGAGCGGGTTTGGCTAAAAAGCTCATCCATAGCCTCTCTGCCAGCGCCCGATACGGACTGATAAGTTGCAACCACAACACGTTTGATTTTTGCTAAATCATGCAGTGGTTTTAAAGCTACAACCATTTGCATCGTCGAGCAGTTGGGATTGGCAATGATGTTACGCCTTTTATAGTCGACAATGGCGTCCGCATTAACTTCAGGAACGATCAATGGCACATCAGGATCCATACGGAAATGTGACGTGTTATCAATGACAACGCAGCCAGATTTACCCGCTTTGGGCGCAAATTCAGCGGATACTTTCGCGCCAGCCGATGAAAGGCATATATCGGCATTCTTAAAATCGAATTTAGCCAAATCCTGAACGGTCAGCACATTATCTTCGCCAAAGCTAACGCCGCCGCCGGCAGACTTAGCCGAGGCAAGGGCATGTACTTCGCTGACTGGAAAGTTGCGCTCTGAGAGGATTTTCAGCATTTCCTGGCCGACGGCGCCCGTGGCGCCCACAACAGCTACTCTGTAT
>JABDFY010000068.1 GCA_013286365.1 Alphaproteobacteria bacterium | reverse complement strand
TATTATTGCCGGCCGGCCATCAATGGGCAAGACAGCGCTTGCCACCAATATTGCTTTTAACGCAGCTCGCGCCTTTCATGACACCAACGCTAAGGAAGGTGCGGCCGTTGCGTTTTTCTCTCTTGAAATGTCGAGCGAACAATTGGCAACGCGCCTTTTGGGCGAGTATTCCAATGTTCCTTCCGATCGCATTCGCCGCGGTGAAATTAAAGCTGAAGATTTCTCCACGTTTCTAGAGGCCACAAAAATTCTATCGCGGGCGCCACTCTACATCGACGACACGCCAGGTCTTTCTGTAGCATCACTGCGCACGCGGGCTAGGCGATTAAAGCGTCAAGTTTCCAGTCTCGGACTTATTGTCATCGATTACTTGCAATTGTTGCATGGGTCATCCCGACGTGATGATAATCGTGTCCAAGAGGTCTCTGAAATCACACGCGGTTTGAAAGCATTAGCCAAAGAGCTGGATATTCCGGTTCTAGCTTTATCGCAATTATCCCGAGCCGTCGAAATGCGCGAAGACAAGCGTCCGCAACTCGCGGATTTACGCGAATCAGGCTCAATTGAACAAGACGCCGACGTCGTTATGTTTGTTTATCGCGAAGAATACTATCATTCACGTAGCGAACCAACTCAGCGGCAAGACGAAAATGAGGAAAAGTTTAATTCCCGTCACCAACGTTGGCAAGAACGCGGCGATACCATCCGTAACATTGCCGAAGTACACATAGCCAAACAACGTCATGGCCCCATCGGTGCCGTAGAGTTGCATTTCGATGGTCAGTTCACGCGCTTCAGTGATTTAGAACGAAAATACGGCGAAGAAAGATAGCTCCCGGGTCCTTAGCCCGCGGCGGCTCCTACGACACGAGGCGCCCCTATTCTACCGCCAGGAATAGGGCGCTGATGATCAAGTATATCAGTTACGGATGGTGGAGGATCCCAGGCAATGATGTCTGCGCTTGGGATTAGAGACGTCGATAGATAATCATTAATTGGCTTTATGAGCATTGCCGCAATATCATTCGCAGGCATCCAATAGAATTCACGCGAGTTAGTCCAGAAAATAGCCTTATCAATTACCTCAAAAGTCACGTTAGCGCCAATCCACAGGCCAAATCTGCCAGTCAGTTTTTCTCTTAAGATAAAGAACTGGTTGACATTGAGGGGTTCATTCTTAAGACACAGGGCCGAGAGATCTTTAAGTCTATCCGCTGTTTCAGGGCCAAAGGGTGTCGTATCCAAATTAGCCGATATAGGAAATTGTCCATATTCGGCCAAAAGATTGCCCAAGGGCGTTCCTAGACAGGGGAAATGATTTGTCCTTGGGCTATGAGCGGCACGTTCGATGACATTGACTCTCGACAAATCTTGTGTCGCAAAATCTATGTTTGATGCCGGCTTATCCTTGGTTAAGGATGGTGCGCCCGTTGATTCTAAATAATCGTTCATTTTATCTGTGGCGAGATAAATCGCCGCAGACATTTCAGCACCTGGCAACGTCATAAAACTTTTAACAGCTTGCATGTATTTCCATGCAATGTCGTGCCCGGTAAGTTCGCCAAACCTACCAAGCAGGCGATAATAAAATCGGCTTAGATAGATATGAGTTCCTTTTGAAATAGGAAAACTGTGAATGGCATTCGATACATTGGCAGCCAATTGCAGTGAAACATCATAGGCCATTAACGAGTTCCAAAATGACGACATCCCTTGAGGGCGCTTTTCAAATTCGGGATATTGGAGACCGGTTAATTGAGATACCCAGTCCCTTCTCGTTGTAAGCACGGAGGCGCCTCTTATTATATCAACAGCAGGAACATCTATGACTTCCGATGGGCTAGCGCTTGCTTCACTATTGCCGCATAAGCTAAGGGCTGCCTTAATAAACTTACCGGTAGGGTCTCTTAAAAATGGCGCTTCAGGCAAAGCACAGCCCCCATCGATTGGGGGTTGTCCGGAAACTAAAACACGCTGTAATTTCCATATCTTTGCCCGGTCATATACCAGAACGCGATTCCACCAGGCTAGAAAATATGCGGCAAAAGCTTCAATGATTCTCTATAGTCAACATAATTCAATCTTTTATTAGTGACGAAACAGCATCATGCCTTCTACATCATCTCCTCGCGCTATCATCGATCTCAAGGCCATTCAGGCAAACTACAACTTCTTACGCGACCTTTCTGCACCCGCTGAAACGGCTGCTGCTGTCAAAGCTAACGGTTATGGTCTTGATGATGCAGCGCATATAGCAAAGGCGATTAATCAGATCGGATGCAAAACGTTTTTTGTCGCCCACTTTAGTGAAGCGCTAGCCCTGCGCGAGACCTTGCCCGATGTAAGTATTGCTGTCCTCAATGGGCTTATCGACCAAGAGCATGAGGAAGCTTTAGCCCGTAATATAGTACCTATTCTCAACGATACCTCCTCAATTTCGCGGTGGAGAAACTTTTGTCAACAAAAGGGGCGGCGTCTACCGGCAATGATCCACCTTGATACCGGCATGAACCGCCTTGGCCTAGGCCCTGACGAACAACAATGGTTGATTGAAAACGTAAGCCATCTTGATGGATTTATTGTAAGGTCTTGGATTAGCCACCTCGCCTGCTCCGAGGAGTTTGACAATCCTATGACGTCGCAGCAGCGGGATCTGTTTTCATCTCTTCTCAAACACCTGCCCAAGGCACCTGCTAGCCTGTGTAATTCATCGGGGATTTTCTGGGGTAAAGAATATTTATTCGACATGGTTCGGCCAGGCGTAGCGCTCTATGGCGTCAACCCAACGCCCGGCAAGCCTAACCCTATGCGTGCTGTCGTTGAACTTGAGGCAC
>JABDFY010000067.1 GCA_013286365.1 Alphaproteobacteria bacterium | reverse complement strand
GGAATGCCGCCAGCGAAGACTGCCATCAGCCGCCTTCAACGCCAGAACTTCGCCAAAACCTGTCGTCGCATAAAGCGTATCGCCATCAATACCGAGGCCTCCGCCAATGGCTTGGTCATCGCTCTCACGCGGTGTTGTATCAAATTCCCATAGTCTATCGCCATCTTTAGCCTTAAAGGCACGGACGAGCCCGCGCGCGTCCATGGTGTAGATGATACCCCCGCTGACGACCGGACGGGCTAATAACTTAAAGTCGGAATCTGAACCGTCGCCAATATTCGCACTCCAAATCGGCTTCAGCGGCGCGGTCAAGGCGGCATTCGGCAACACGTGCTCAGTATCAAATCCCGATTGCGGCCAATAGCTATTGGACACGACCGCAGGCAACAAAGGTTTTATATTTTGCAGATCTTTATCGGCCTCTAGCTTTTTGTTGGCCTCAAGAACGGCGATGCGCGTACCGGGCGTCGTTCCTCGCGCCTTTCCTGAGCTCCCAAAAATGTCGGTAAAGGTATCGCAGCCAGTGAGCGCTAAAGCCAGCAGACCAAGAGCCACAAAGCCTTTAAAGGATTGGCGTATCATAACCATGCCTCGTTATTCATTAATATAACGCAGCATATCAGTGGCGCGTTCAGCTAAGCTCTTGGGTACAGTTGCATCTTGCGAAAGTTCGACAAAATATTGCTTTGCCTTGGCTTTATCCCCCGCGCGCAAGGCAAGAAAGGCTGCGTATTCTTTTGCCGTAAAACGCCAAGGGGCATTATCGGCCAACAACGGTTGTAATCGTTTCTGTAGTATGACGGGATCGGCAGTATCCATTTGTGCTTGTACAGCCATCAAATCTGCCAGCTGTCGAAAAAATGGATCGGCCTTCGTATCACTCGAAACAGCGTCGTAAAGCGTCACGGCTTTAGCAAGATCACCTGACTTAACTGCTAATCCTGCGGCATCAAGTCTTGCGATAACTGCCTGCGCTTCCCCATAATTTCTCTGAGCGAAGGTCTCTAGCTCCGCGATTTGTTTTGAGGTGTCGGCATTCTTATCATCAAGGATCTCAATTAACGCCAATGAGGCTTTTTGCTCCTTTTGCTCACGATGTGAATGCCACCCGGTCATAGCGGCAGCGCCTATAACAATGGCGCCAGCTAAAACGTATACATAGACGCTATAGCGTTTCCAAAGAGCTTCTATTTTTTGACGCTCAAGATCTTCGTCAATTTCCTGCAGTATATTTTGTGTCACGTTAGTGTTTCCATTTAATTGAACAGCCGATACTCGGCTGCTGATCAGTTGGGCCACGACCGGTTTCAGCAATTAGCTTCATGGCTTCATATAATTCTCGCTTGGCACCGGGTGCCGGGATTTTCATACCGCCGCTATCGATGCGACCATGATACGCCAAAACAAGATCGGCATTGAAGCCATAAAATTCAGGTGTACAAACGGCATCATAGGCTCGCGCGACTTCCTGACTTTCATCGAATACATAAGGGAAAGGAAATTGTTTTTCCTTCGCCAGTTTCTGCATGTTTTCAAAGCTATCGTCTGGATAATTAACGACATCGTTAGAGGCTATAGCTATCGTCCCTATGGCAAGGGATTTTATTTCATGAGAAAGCTGGATAATACGATCGAGTGCGCCTTTCACGTAAGGGCAATGATTGCACATAAATATAATGACAAGACCCTTGGCGCCACGTATATCGGAAAGACTATACATTTTCCCATCAGTTCCTTTCAGGCGAAAATCGGCTGCTTTCCAGCCGAGTTGAACCGGGGACTTTTGATCTTTGACAGCTCTGTCGGGCATGGCATTCTCTCCCTTCTGGTAATCTGATAGGCATATAGAAGCAACAGCACACAAGCAAGCCGCAGCAAATAAGCCGCTGTTTTTGGCTTAATCAGGAAATGACCTTGGCCGCTCCTCTTAAAGCTCTCTGTGACGCAACCATCTTTACCGGCGATGCTTTTGTCGAAGGTCATGCTGTGCTTGTTACAGATGGCCTGGTTACCGACATTGTTTCAAGTATGAAAGTGCCTGCTCATGCACAAAAAACATCCTACCAGAATAAAATATTGGCGCCAGGTCTTATCGATTGCCAAGTCAATGGTGGCCGTAACGTTCTATTCAATAACACACCGACGGCCGAAGCCTGCATTGCCATTGCCCTGGCCCATCTTAGTTATGGCACAACCCGCATCCTGCCCACTTGTATCAGCGACGGTTACGAAGCAACACAGCGAGCGGTCATAGCTAGCCGCGAGGCCCGCCTTACTTATGGGGGTATTCTAGGTATCCATATCGAAGGCCCGCATTTAGGGCATGATCGGCGGGGTATTCATAAGCTTGAATATATGCGCCATTGCTCGGAGCAGGATCTTAAGCTTTATCAAAGTGAAGCGAATGAAATTATGCTGATTACACTGGCACCGGAAATCGTTCCAGTAGATACAGTGAAACAACTATGCCGGCAGGGCGCGATAGTTTCTCTCGGCCATACATCGGCTGACCCCTCACAAATCGAAGCCGCCCTTGATGCCGGCGCCACGGGATTTACGCACCTTTATAACGGCATGGGCAGCCTAAGTGCACGTTCCCCAGGTCCAGCCGGTAGCGCACTTGATGATCGCAATAGTTGGTGCAGTTTAATCGCCGACGGATTTCACGTGCACGAGTCCATGATCCGTCTCTGTCTGCGGGCCAAGCCGCCTGGTAAAATTTTTCTTGTAAGCGATGCCATGCCACCCAGTGCGAGTGATGCTCCTCATGCCTTTACGCTCTACGGCGAAAAAATTCGGTATGAAAGTGGATGCTGTGTCAATCGTGAAGGTATTCTTGCTGGATCGGCCATT
>JABDFY010000066.1 GCA_013286365.1 Alphaproteobacteria bacterium | reverse complement strand
CACCCGGCCAAAGCTTAGAGGCGGAACACGAGCTTCTTGACCAAGCGGTCAGCGAGGCAGCTGCGGCGCTATTACATTTGCAAAATGCCGATGGCCATTGGGCTTTCGAGCTTGAAGCTGATGCCACTATTCCGGCTGAGTATATTCTTCTCGATCACTTCCTCGGCACAATCAATCAACCTCTGCACGAACGCATCGCTAATCATCTTCGTGCCATACAAGAAAATCATGGCGGCTGGCCATTGTTTCATCGCGGTGCCTTTAATATGAGTGCCAGCGTGAAAACTTACTTTGCTCTAAAATGTGTAGGCGATAAAATCGACGCGCCTCATATGATACGTGCACGCCAGGCAATCCTTTGGCACGGCGGTGCCGAAAAAAGTAACGTCTTTACCCGTATTCAGTTGGCTTTATTTAAAATAGTGCCGTGGCGTGCGGTACCGGTTATGCCAATTGAAATCATGTTCTTACCACAATGGTTTCCATTTCATCTCAGCAAGGTTGCCTATTGGTCGCGTACAGTAATTGTACCGCTTCTGGCCTTGATGACACTCAAACCGGGCGCCACCAATCCACGTAATATAGGTCTTGACGAATTATTTGTGACACCGCCTGAGCGGGTCAAAAACTGGCACTCAAACAACACGCATTCAATTTGGAATCCTGTTTTTCGCGGTATTGATGCGATTTTGCGCTTTCTTGAGCCTTTGATGCCAAGAGGGCCGCGCCAACGGGCGCTTGATAAAGTAGTCGCTTGGGTCAAGGAGCGTCTCAACGGTGAAGATGGTCTTGGTGCGATTTATCCGGCCATGGCTTATACTTTGATGATGTATCGTTGTTTAGGTTATGCCGCCGATCATCCCGATGTCATCATAGCACGTAAGGCGTTAGATAAATTAGTCATTGATGGACCGGATCGATCGTATTGTCAGCCATGTCTTTCACCGATTTGGGATACGGCGCTTGCTTGTCATGCGTTGCTTGAAGCTGGCCAATATCATGACGAATTAACAAAAGCATGTGATTGGTTGGCGAGCAAACAAGTGTTGGACGTCGTTGGAGATTGGGCCGATTGGCGGCCGCATGTCAGACCAGGTGGATGGGCGTTTCAATATAACAACGCGCACTATCCGGATCTTGACGACACCGCTGCGGTTATCTTGGCTTTGGATCGATTTGATCGGCAAAAGTATGCCAAAGCTATTGCGCGCGGCACGGAATGGGTTCTGGGCATGCAGGCCTCAAATGGCGGTTGGGGTGCGTTCGATGCCGACAATACATTTTATTATCTCAATCATATTCCCTTTGCCGATCATGGCGCTTTGCTTGACCCGCCGAGCGCGGATGTCAGCGCACGCTGTCTTGGTATGATGGCGCAGCTTGGCTTCAAGATGGATCATCCCCAAGTTAAAGCCGTCCTCGCTTACCTTCGCTCTCAGCAAGAGGTGGAAGGTTGTTGGTTCGGACGCTGGGGTACAAATTATATTTATGGAACTTGGTCGGTATTGTGCGCCCTTAATGCGATCGGCGTTGATCCTCGAGATGAGATGATCCGTAGGGCCGTTAAGTGGTTGCTCGCTAAACAGCGCGCCGATGGTGGATGGGGAGAAGACGGTGCCAGCTACTGGCCCGACCAACCCAAAGGCGAAGGAAAAATAAGTACACCAGCACAGACGGCCTGGGCACTGCTAGGTTTGATGGCGGTAGGTGAAGGTGATCATATGGCTGTTGCTGGAGGCATCAGTTATTTGATCGAGACCCGCAATGGTGATGGCTTATGGTCCGAAGACTACTATACGGCCGTTGGATTTCCACGCGTCTTTTATCTGAGCTATCATGGATATAAGGCGTTCTTTCCCCTTTGGGCTCTCGCCCGCTACCGTAATTTACAACAAAGCAATGCAACGCTTGTACCTTTCGGCATGTAACAATTATCACCACCCGCTTTCTCTTAGAAACAATATCAGATTGTGAGTAGTTCTTGGATGATCGACCCACCACGAAATATGCCCTCGATTCCGGAGAAGAAAAAACATTGGACTGATGGTTCGTCTGAAAGTGCGAGGGAAGTTCCGCGGCAAGAGCGCATAGTTGTTTTGCTTATGTCTGGCATTATTTTGGGCGTGGTATTTATAGGATTGTGGGTAACTTTGGGAGCGGCAGCTGAGAATGTAAGGCAATCGCGGGCGCTCCAGCAAATAATCGAGATCGTGTATGCAACGCGACAAATTTCTACGGAGGACCAAAGTTTTGAATCTAAAGGTCATGACGATCTTCTGAAAGTTCTTGAAGATCGCAGCTTTATTAAAACTAATGCAGAAATACAAGGCATTCGAGTTATGGCCAATCCTTGGGGAAATGCCGTGGTGGCCGTTTCGACACCGGGAGGTAAAATCAGGCTCGAATCCATAGTTCCGCCGCACGCTTGTCAGCGAATTATCGAATTTTTTGGTAAAAATAGCGCGAGCCTTCTCGTCGATTCAATTGAAGTTAAGGGTTGGAACAATTCATGGCGACAAGTTTTCAACAAATCAAATGGGGGCAAAATAAGTAATAAACAAATTAACGCTGGATGCAATGATACTGTATCTGCCGATGTGGCCTTGGTATTTGAAATACGCTAGAAAGGATGCCAAGAGGTGAGCGTTCACAGCAAAATAGGTTTTTCATGACCACTAAGTATTCGTCACGGACACTTCGTATCTAGACATGTTAGGAATTCTTTGCGGTCTTGAAGCAGAAGCGATAATTGCGCGTCGTATAAATGAAGCGCAAGTGGCTTGTGCGGCATCGCGACCGCAAATGGCGCGCTGGCTCGCTCGAGAACTTGTCAGACGCGGGGCCAACAGGCTGTTAAGTTTTGGCATTGCCG
>JABDFY010000065.1 GCA_013286365.1 Alphaproteobacteria bacterium | reverse complement strand
TCTGGCAACAAGGAAAAACAGGAACAACCCCATAATTTTGCGGTTTATGTCGCAAAAAAAGCCATCAATTATTGTTTCGTTTTATTTCTCGGACGTAGCGATCAAGAGGCTGGCATTGCCGCCAGCAGCTGTCAGATTGTTCGATGTGACGCGCTCGTGCGTGAAGCGAAGTAAATAATACGGACCACCGGCCTTGGGTCCCGTACCGCTTAATCCTTCGCCACCAAAAGGCTGTGTGCCAACGACGGCGCCGATCATCGATCTGTTTACATAGAGATTGCCGACATTTAAATCACGTTCAATATGCCTGACGGTCGTTTCAATACGGCTGTGGATGCCTCCCGTTAGACCAAAACCAGTCGCATTGATCTCACGAATGAGGTTGTCGAGCTCGTTCGCTCGATAACGGACAACGTGCAAAATGGGGCCAAACACTTCGCCTTTTAACCAGTTGATCGAGGGAATTTCCCAGGCCTGGGGTGCGACAAATGTGCCTTTAATATAGGCTGTATCGACATCTAAAGTAGCAACCATCTTGGCTTCTTTTTTAAGTCGCACAACATGATCCAAAAGTTTTTTTTGTGCGGCCTGATCGATCACGGGTCCAACGTCCGTTTCGAGCAATCCAGGATCGCCCATGCGCAATTCCTGCATAGCGCCTTTGAGCATGGTAAGAATTTTGTCCGCCGACGTATCTTGTAAACATAATATGCGTAAGGCAGAACAACGTTGTCCGGCTGAGCGAAAGGAACTTGTCAACACATCGTTGATAACTTGTTCGGCGAGTGCCGAGCTATCGACAATCATCGCGTTTTGACCGCCGGTTTCGGCAATAAATGGCACGATAGGACCCTCTTTGCCGGCCAGGGTCCGATTGATTAGGCGCGCCGTTTCTGTGGAACCTGTGAAGGCCACACCTGCTAAACCGGGATGCGCTATAAGAGCGGCACCGATATCACTACCGCCTGGAAGTAAACTAAAGGCATATTGTGGAATATTTGCCTGATAGAGAAGACGCGTTACACAGGCAGCGATAAGAGGCGTTTGTGGAGCTGGTTTAGCTATCACGCAGTTTCCGCTCACGAGAGCCGCTGTGATCTGGCCGAGAAAAATGGCTAAAGGAAAATTCCAAGGACTTATGCAAACAAATACACCTCGGCCAACCAAATGCAGCTGATTTTGTTCGCCCGTGGGGCCAGGGAGATCAAGGGGTGCAAAACATTCGCGTGCGCGTGCGGCGTAATAGCGGCAGAAATCTGTTGCTTCCCTCACTTCGGAATGCGCATCGGAAATTGTTTTGCCGGCTTCTTGAATTAAGAGAGCCATAATCTCGGCTCGGTTTTGCTCAAGTAAATCTCCTAGATCTTCGAGGCAGCAAGCGCGCTCATTAACGGGTAGCTTGGACCAATCAGGAAATGCGCTTTGGGCTGCATCGAAGGCTTGCGTGACGTGAATGGATTGAGTGGGGCCCAAAGCCTTGCCACCGATATAAGCATCAGTGCTGCGAGGCTTTTGTCGATGTCCTTTAATTTCTTCCAGTAAAGGTCCGGTGATAAAAGGATCTGCAAGGTCAATTCCCGATGAATTGCGTCTATCAGGTTGATACAGATCGGGCGCGCGGCGTATCAATGGATGGCGTAATTCTTTCATAGCCTGCAGCGTCTCAACCGGATCAGATGTCAATTCGTCAACCGATATCGAACGATCATAGAGGCGATGAACGAAAGAGCTATTAGCACCATTTTCCAGAATTCGACGCACGAGATAACTCAGCAATACATCGTGATCGCCAACCGGCGCGTAGACGCAACAGCCCAAACCTTCGTTTTGCAACAGGCGATAAAGATCGTCGCCCATGCCGTGCAGACGTTCAAATTCTATTCGTCCTGGTTCTTTGGTGAGCTCTAAGATATGCGCGATGGTCATGGCATTATGGGTGCCAAAAACGGGATTAATCCACTCTGACACAGAAAGTAAAAGTTGTGCGCAGGCAAGATAAGAAACATCTGTCGAAGGCTTGCGTGTAAAAACTGGAAAATCATCCCAGCCACGCATTTGAGCGCGACTGATTTCGCTATCCCAATAGGCGCCCTTGACCAACCGAATGCCAAGACGTCGCCGCTCTGCACGCGCTAGGGCTGCCAGTGTGTTGATGACCGCCGGTGCCCGCTTTTGATAAGCTTGAACGGCAAAACCTAAGCCTTCCCATTCCCCCAATTTGGTTTGTTTAAAAAGCTCGATGGCAACTTCAATCGACAATTGTAGCCGGTCTGCTTCTTCGGCATCGATGGTGAGTGGAATGTCGTAACCCGCCGCTTGTTCGCAGAGGGCCGCCAACCGTGGGACCAACTCACGCATAATGCGCTCGCGCTGGGTCATTTCATAACGTGGATGAAGGGCAGAAAGCTTTACCGATATTCCGGCATGACGTTGGAACTGATAGGTCTTTTGCGCTACGCCAATGGCTTTAATTGCGTCCGCATAGGCGTGGTAATAGCGTTCAGCGTCTAAAGATGTGCGTGCGCCTTCACCTAGCATATCGAACGAAAAACGTACGCCTCGTTCGGCTTCGGGTTTAACAAGAGCCAAAGCATCTTTGATTGTTTGTCCCAGAACAAATTGACTAGCGAGCCACGCCATGGATGATTTTATGGCTTCCCTTATGATCGGCTGACCAAGTCGTGAAACAAGCTTGCCGAGGGCGGTTCCTGGATTTTGTAAAGTTGGATCATCGAGATTAATGATCTTTCCGGTTAGAGCCAAAGCCCAGCCGGTTGCATTGAGTGCCCATGATTTATTTTCGCCAAGAGTTTCATTCCAGTGCGCAGCATTTAATTTGTCGCGAATAAGAGCGTCAGCCGTGGCACGGTCGGGGATTCTCAGTAAAGCTTCGGCCAAGCACATAAGAGCCAG
>JABDFY010000064.1 GCA_013286365.1 Alphaproteobacteria bacterium | reverse complement strand
GGAACCACGTGAAGATTTGATGCATTTGCCTGACGGAACATCATTGCGCATTCTTGCCGTGCCGCATCCGTTTGGCGGCATCATGTTCGTTCATGAAGATGTTACAGACAAATTGGCGCTCGAATCATCCTACAACACGCTGATAGCTGTCCAGCGCGAGACCCTCGATAATCTAGCCGAAGGCATTGCTGTATTTGGACCAGACGGCAAGCTCAGACTTTCCAACCCCGCGTTTGCCAGGATTTGGAAACTACCTAAGGAATTTCTCCAGACAGAGCCGCACATTGCCGAGCTGCTTGA
This sequence comes from Alphaproteobacteria bacterium, assembly GCA_013286365.1. Taxonomy (GTDB): domain Bacteria; phylum Pseudomonadota; class Alphaproteobacteria; order UBA9219; family UBA9219; genus JABDFY01. The sequence continues at coordinate 2,645 of JABDFY010000064.1, read as the reverse complement.
ACATATGAAGCCGCTGTTTAACTTTGGCTCGAACTGGGCTGAATTTAAGAACGAAATTGTCGGTTATACCCTTGATCGAAGTTCGCGTAAGGGCAGGATTGAGCGTGCAGACCAATCAATCATCGAATTTCTAACCATACCTTTGCCAGATGGTGCTGCAGTTAACAGCTATCTCGATGTTACCGATTCCGTCCGTGTCGAACAGGCTCTCCGCGCCAGCAATATGGCCTTGGCAACAGCCGATCGATTAAAGTCAGAATTTGTAGCGAATGTCTCCTATCAGTTACGCACACCGCTTAATACGATTATGGGATTTGCCGAAATTCTTACCAACCAATATTTTGGCACATTAAACGATCGCCAACTTGAATACACACGGACAATCATGGATGCGAGTAAACGCCTCCTCATTCTCATTAATGATGTTCTAGATCTCGCCACGATTGAAGCAGGGCGTATGGCGCTCAATCGGCGCATGGTAAGCGTGGCAGATCTTCTCAATACATCTAAGCAAATGACGGCTGAATGGGCACGTCAACAATCGCTAGAAATCATCATTGATTGTCCGTCCGATCTTGGCGAATTTGAAGTCGATGAACATCGTATGAAGCAGGCCTTGTTCAATCTTATCAGTAATTCGATCAAATATACACCCGCCGGGGGGCGCATTACGCTTGAAGGTCGCCGTAAAGATAACTGGATCGTTTTGAGCGTCAGTGACACAGGTATTGGCATTCCAGATTCCGATCGTGAACGCGTATTTGGTAAATTTGAGCGCGCGAATAGCCAGGCGCGGCAAAGCGGCGCGGGGTTGGGTTTAAGTCTTGTCAAAAGTTTTGTAGAACTGCATGGTGGACGCATAGAAATCTCCAGCCAAGTCAACAAAGGGACGCGTATTAGCTGTTATGTTCCAATCCGCGCACAAGAGACAGAAGCGCAAGAGGCCCAAAGAGCCTAAATCTGGCTTCCGCTCTTTGCGTTCGGTATAAGTTCCCTTATGTCACCCTCAACCCTCCGTTTGCCCAATCTAGAAGCAACGTCACGCCTAGCGTCTCTGCTGGCGCCACACTTGCGCCGGGGCGATGTGATGGCTTTGGCAGGGCCTTTGGGAGCCGGTAAGACCACGTTTGTGCGCGCTTTGCTGCAGTCACTAGGCATTACAGAAGAGGTGCCGAGCCCTACATTTACATTGGTACAAAATTATATGGCTGGAAATTTGCCAATTTTTCATTTCGATCTTTATCGCTTGAAAAACGCACTCGAGCTGGAAGAACTAGGCTGGTACGATGCGATCCATGATGGTCTCGTAATTGTCGAGTGGCCGGAACGCGCCGCTAGCCGTATGCCCGCAAGATACCTGGATATAAAATTCGAGATCGATGAAAATGATCAGCGTCGTTGTTTGATAGACAAGCATGGCGAATGGAATTTATCGTTCAAGGGGATGCTGTGACAGACCGGGCAGTCGAGATTGCTGGATTCTTATCCCAGCAGGGCTGGGAGAAAGCCCAACAAACGCCATTTCCAGCGGATTTTTCGCCGCGACGCTACGCGCGGCTTGTCAACGAGTACAAAGCGCCCTCTTGCGCAATTCTGATGGATGCGGACCGTGACCAAAAAACGCCGCAATTTGTCGCGATTGCAAACCTATTGCGTAGTCTGGATCTATCGGCACCAGAAATTTATGCAAGTGACCCTGATAGGGGACTTGTCCTGATGGAAGATTTCGGTGACAGAAATTATGGTAACATGATTGATGTCGGCGATGACGCCAAGCCATATTATATGCGCGCAGTTGATGTCTTGGTTCATCTCCATCAGCACTATGACGTGGCTATGACCCAAGATCTATCCTTGCCGCGCTATGAGGCCCGGCTATTCATCGATCAGTCTGGACTGTTTCTTGATGCTTATTTTTTATATAAAAAAGGTCGTGAAGCACATGCAGAAGAGCGCACAGCTTTTTATGCGGCTTGGCAGCAGTCTTTAGGCGTCATTGAAAACATCCCGCAAACATTGATGTTGCGCGATTTTATGCTCGATAACCTCATGGACTTGCCTGCGAGGGCAGCTTGGCGCGCTGTCGGCTTATTGGATTTTCAGGATGCGGGTTTGGGCCCTATAGCTTACGATCTCGCTTCGTTATGTGAGGATGTGCGCCGCGACGGCGGTGACAGAATGCTGGATCAAGTCATCGATTATTACTACCGTCAATCACAGCCTCCTTATCCTTTGGATTATTTGCGCTCAGCTTGTCGCGTTCTGGCTGCGCAGCGGCACGTACGAATACTGGGTATTTTGGTGCGGTTAGCTGTAGGGCAGGGGCGGCGTGATAAACTAGCCTATGTGCCTAGAATCTGGGGATATCTAGATTATCTATTGCAGGATAAAGTGCTAGAGCCGCTACGGCTATGGATGAGAGATCATATTACGGATGAAATGAGATAATGAACACACTTGCTGATACGGCCATGGTACTCGCTGCCGGTCTTGGCACGCGCCTACGCCCGCTTACGCTGCATAAACCGAAGCCAATGTTGGAAGTTGGTGGCCGCACGATGTTAGACCATGCCCTTGATAAGCTCGTTGCCGCAGGCATTAAGCGTGCTGTCGTTAATGTGTTTCATTTAGGTGATCAAATCAAA
>JABDFY010000063.1 GCA_013286365.1 Alphaproteobacteria bacterium | reverse complement strand
CAAGAGGGATAGAGAGTGGCAGCGAATGACAAACCTAGCGCCATGAGGACCACTTGCACCACCTCATGCCAGTCTATAACCGATGGCAGCTGTGTAAGAAAATATACTTCGGGTGAAAAAACTTCGGTCTTTGTTACATATTGAACGATCTGACGTACGCTCTCAATATGGTCGGCAATAAGGACGCCCAACACTAGCCCAAAGGCTGTACCGATAAGGCCTATGGAGGCGCCATTTAGAAAAAAGATGCGCATAATCATGCCCCGCGTGGCCCCCATGGTGCGCAAGATAGCTATGTCGTGCCCCTTATCTTTGACCAACATGATAAGGCTAGAAATAATATTGAACGCTGCCACAACGATAATCAGTGTAAGGATTAAGAACATTACATTGCGTTCGACCTGGATGGCCGTGAAAAAGCTTGAATTGTTCTGACGCCAGTCCAGCAGCCGAATTGCACTGCCGGGTGATTGGGCAGCCGTAACGAGATCTAGTCTTATTTTGTCTGGATTTTGAGGATCTTTTATGAAAATTTCCAGCGCTGAAACGCCGTTGCCCGTTCGGAAAAAAATCTGTGCGGCCGCAAGAGGCATAAAGACAAAATTATTGTCATATTCAAACATGCCAACATCGAAAATCGCGGCTATCTGATAAGCGCGCAGCCGCGGGGCCGAGCCGAAAATAGTATTTTGGCTGACAGGAGATATCAGTGTGATGCTGTCGCCCACACGAACCCCAAGCCTTTCCGCCATGCGTATGCCAATAGCAATTTTATCGCCATCAAAATCATTTAATGAGCCAAAGGAGATATGCTGAGAAACTGTAGGTCGGCGACGAAAGGCATCGGGCACGACACCACGTACAAAAACACCGGAAGCCACGCCATCTTTGGTGACGAGTGCTTGCGCTTCAACAGTTGGTGAAACGTCTGTTACGCCCGGTACTTTACGTAACCGCTCTACCATAGGATCATAATCATAAAGCGAGCCTTGCATGGCGTAGATATTTAAGTGCCCATTAAGACCCAACACGCGACTAAACAGCTCTTCCCTAAAGCCGTTCATCACCGACATGACGACGATTAGGGTTGCCACACCAAGGCCTATACCAATGAGTGAGAACCAGCTAATGACCGAGATAAAACCTTCTTGTCGCCGTGCGCGCAGATAGCGCATGGCGATCATGCGTTCAAGGGGAGAAAAAATCATGGCTCAGCTCGCCTCATTAACCGGCTAGCTTAGCGAGCGCGCTGTCTATACTGAGCTCCTGACGCTCACCGGTTTTTCTGTATTTCAGCTCAACAACATTTTTTTCTAGCCCGCGCGGACCCACAACCAAGTGCCAGGGCAAACCGATGAGGTCCATGCCATTAAATTTAATGCCAGCACTTTCTGAACGATCATCATAGAGTACATCTATCTTGGCTTGATTTAGCTTAGTATAGATATCTTCACAAACCTTGTCGGTCTGTGCCGCACCCTGTTTAAGATTAATCAAGCCAACCTTAAACGGTGCCACAGACTCCGGCCAAATAATGCCGTTATCGTCATGACTGGCCTCGATGATGGCACCCACCAAGCGTGATACACCAATTCCATAAGAGCCCATTTCAAGAAAAATTTGCTCGCCGTTCGGCCCCGTAACAAAGGCATTAAGTGGTTTGGAATATTTGGTACCAAAATAGAAAATATGGCCAACTTCAATGCCGCGCGCCGTCAATAACTGATTATCCGGTATGTTGGCGCAGCCCGGTTTGTGCTTTTCATCGGTCGCGGCGTAAAGACTTGTCCAGCGCTCAACAAAGGGGTCAAGCTCCTTCTGATTGTAACTCACACTTTCATTCAAAGGATCTAGTTTCAGCCAGTCGGGATGACAATAAACCGCACTTTCGCCTGTATCGGCCAAAATAATAAACTCGTGGCTCATATCGCCGCCAATGGCGCCCGAATCTGCCCGCATGGGAATGGCTTTAAGGCCCATGCGAGCATAGGTGCGTAAGTATGCCAAAAACATCTTTTGATACGCCAATTTGGCACCCGCAAAATCCAGATCGAACGAATAAGCGTCTTTCATGAGGAATTCGCGTCCACGCATCACACCAAAACGCGGGCGAACTTCATCACGAAATTTCCACTGGATATGATAAAGATTGCGTGGCAAATCGCGGTAAGATTTAACAAAAGATTTAAAGATATCCGTGATCATTTCTTCGTTCGTAGGACCATAGAGCATGTCGCGTTCGTGTCTGTCTTTAATGCGCAACATTTCTTTGCCATAAACATCATAGCGCCCGCTGAGCTGCCACAGCTCGGCCGGCTGAATAGTTGGCATTAAAACTTCCTGCGCCCCTGAAGCATCCTGCTCTTCACGTACAATTTGCTCAATTTTTTTAAGCACACGGAAACCAAGCGGCAACCAAGCATAGATGCCGGCACTTGTCTGTCGCACGAGACCGGCACGCAACATGAGACGATGCGATACGATCTGGGCTTCGGTCGGATTTTCCTTGAGGGTAGGCAAAAAATATTGGGAAAGTCGCATGCTTAATATCCTTTTGGGGGAAACGGACTTTAGGCGAGAAAACGCCAGTTTGTCTATGGTGGCCCTCGGGTTCAGGCAAATCGACTTTACTTCAAATAGCCGGATTACTTGAGCCACCCGATGGCGGCACCATCGTGGTTGCCGGAAATGACGCAAGTAAATTGGATGACGCCAAGCGTACGGCATTAAGACGGGAAGCGATAGGTTTTGTATATCAGTTTCATCACTTGTTGCCAGAATTTTCGGCTCTCGAAAATATTGTATTACCTCAGATGATTGCGGGCATCGCGAAAAATCGTGCCGCCCTACGTGCTAAAGAGTTATTGGCATTGGTGGATTTGTCCGATCGCGCCGATCATCGCCCGGCGCAGTTATCGGGTGGTGAACAGCAGCGTGTTGCATTAGCAAGAGCCCTTGCCAACAAACCAAAAATATTAATTGCCGATGAACCAACAGGTAATCTTGATCCGACTACGGCCGCGCACGTCTTTGCTGTTCTAGAAAATCTTGTCCGAACGCAAAATCTTGCACTCTTAATGGCGACGCATAACCATGGACTTGCGCAAAAAATGGCGAAAGTTTATGAGCTTAAAGAGGGTAAAATAGTTCCGCTATGATTTCCCCCGGGATATACGTGTAACTATCTGAATTATAAAGGATTATTTGTCATTTTCCCCTTGGTCTTTATCCCCCTTAATGCTACTTTCCGAGCGCTATTTTAACGCCC
>JABDFY010000062.1 GCA_013286365.1 Alphaproteobacteria bacterium | reverse complement strand
CATAGGCAGTCGATTAGCATTTGTCTCCTTGCAATCAGTAAATTACGTTGAACTTTGGGAGACGCGGGAGATGGTAATGAAACCACCATTGAGATGGGGACTTGCAGTTGTCGCTTTCATTTTGGTCAATGAAGTAATCATTTATCTATCGGCTCCTACCTTCTTCAGCGCGGGTGCCTCCTGCACCTACTCGTGGCCGTGGGTGACGCCGACCGGATCAACGCAGATTCAGTCTAACAGCTGTGGTGGCCCAGGTCTGCCGGCCAAGGCGCGCTACGATGCCGGCACCCCTTTCGTGCAGCCTTGAAGCGACGATTCTTGGCACTCTTAGTCAGTTCGGTTAATTTTGCAGATACCCTAAAAGCCGATAACCCTCTCCCGATTTGTGAGAGAGGGTTATCTCGGATACGTCGACGAGTGGGGTGTGGTTTAAGCTAGGGCCAACGGTTTGAAATATTTATCGCGCGCCCAATTGAATGCTCGACGAGGTACAGTTGGCTGAATATTCAATTTATACCCCTCGAGCGTTACATACCTGTCTCTCAAAGCATCATCAAAGATCTTTCTTTGTTCGAGATGGCCACCCCAAACGAGCGTACCCCACAAACTTCTTGTTGTATCTCGATAGTATGTCCCACTTTGAGAAGATCTGACCACTCCTATACTTCCTCCCCTTTCACTTCTCGGGAGAAGACTATGTTTAAGTGTAATTTGTTTATTATTCACAATTGTGCTTGTCATGGTAGTCTCCATCGATTTAAATCTGTGAGTTGATCTTTATCCTGAAATACTCACCCCCAAATTATATCAAACAAACGCGCATTTGAATTACAATCATGAAGATATCAATCTGTCACTAAGCTGCTCTACTTATGGAAACTTCCATTTTACATAGTTAACAAGTATTAATATTGACGCTCCTTTGACAGCGAACCCCGCGATGCGCGGCCGGAGCCTTGGCTAAACTAGGGCTTCTGTACAGTGCACGAGCTTGCCTTCTTAAATTTATGACGTTTAGCACACCTCTGTACGACAACTTTTTCACTTCGAACAGCGCACTTAAGCCTTTCCCATCGGAATGCACAAACCGCTACCTCCGGCATCTTAGCAAAGGCCGTTAGGCGACCTCGTGCCGCTTCGTGTCACATTCGTTCAGGCAGGTCAGTGGGGTTGATATTGAGGTGCACGAATTCATCCTATATGGGGCGCCACAACATGTTTTACACATTGCCAGTGATCACTAACGATTAAAAGTGACAGCTTGTAAAAAACGCGTTGGAACCTTGTTCGTATACATAACGCCATATCCCCATTAAACCTTCTGTCAAATTACCAGAAACGTATTGTTGCCTTATCTTGGGCAATTTGGGATTGTTAAGCGTAGAAATTTTGCCGCTGGCCAATCCATTTTTAACCAACCAATATGCAAAATGCATATTCCCACTACTGTCGACGCTAGCCGTCTCTACAATTTGTGTACTGTCGTCGGTCAAATCAGGATCAAAACGCGCGGCAACTTTCCCGCCAGGACTTCTTGGCAAGCATAACGTATCTTTCGCCTTAGCAGCGGCAATTGCTGCTTGCCCATCATCAAAGGATTTCGTTGGAGCTACAGCCGCCGTTGCGGTGGTGCTGCACAAAAGAAATGCCGTAAGTACCGGATTTCTTGCCACCAACCGTGTCTTATGAATTATGCTTATAATAAACTCCCAAATATATTAAAATAAAAAACCAGTCGCTTACCCATATATCAACGCATACGGTTTGTTACAAGATTTAAGATAGAATACGGATAGGACGTAGGGATCAGATAGGCGCCTCGAGTTAAATTAACCGTATTTTACAACCGAACAGGATTTTTTGGTAAACGAAAAGGCACCATACAGTCGGCGAAGATTGGTTAATGGGCTTAGATAACGTATTACAGTCCCTTATCGATGGCCAACCAAAAGATTAGCGGAGAAGTACCAGTTTTTATCCGCTGCGGTACGCCCTAGGGATAAATCTGTGTACACCTCAGCCTCGTCGCTTTTGGCGCAGATGAAGATGTTATTGCCTTTTTATGAACACAGCCTTCTACTAGACAATAATCCGTCCTTCTTTTCTTAAAACCATCTGGAGCCTTGTTATGCGCTTAAAACTCGTCGAACCTGTCGATCTTACGGCAGAGCAAAAGCCGCTTTACAACGATATGAAAAGTGGGATCGAAACCAATTTCAAGGGCTTCAAGGCCATCCGCGAAGATGGCGCCTTGATTGGGCCCTGGAATCCATGGTTGCGCTTTTCCAAAATCGGCGGCCCTATGTGGGAACTGGTCAAGGCGCTTTCCACCGCACCGACTCTACCGAAACCTGTACGCGAGATTGCCATCCTCGTCACAGGTGCGAGGTATCATTCGGGCTATGAGCTTTATGCACATGTGCTGATGGCTGAGTTGCGCGGACTGGATGACGACACGATAGCGACGATCGTAGCTGGCCAGCGTCCGGCAAATCTTGATGAAGATCAATCGATCGCCTACGATGTAGCGTCGTCGCTTAACCGTGGCGGGGTATTGCCAGAACTCGTCTATCAAAAAGCCATCGCTCGTTTTGGCGAAGGCGGTGCTGCGGAGTTGATCTATCTTGTTGGCCTCTATTGCATGGTCTCGGTGACACTCAATGGCTTCGATGTGCCGGTGCCGGAATAGGCAACGAAGCATAAGGCCTCGGTTTCGATAAAAAATTCGGATATCAGACTTATAATCGTGTGCGAAATTATTGTGCTATGGGCGCTCGCTTATGAGGGCGGTTGCTTTTTTGATGATGTCTTGCGGCGTGACATGCTCGCATTGTGTCCTAGGGTATGTGGGGATGTATAAGCTGCATTCATCCATGAGAAGGGGGTGAATGGCAAACATCAAATGTTCTCGATGTAGACTTATCTCCTTGTTTTCTTGCGCAATATTTAAAAGGATTTTGATATTTTTATATATTTAGGGGTGTCCCAAGACAGCTTTTATATACCTAGGCGCCTAACGTCGCTTGTCTCCGGCCCAGCATCGTTCAGAAGGAGATGTTAGTGCAGGAAATTCACGTTAACCAAAAGAAAGGGTAATATCATGACCTCCAACCCACAAGCTAACCCGCAAAAGGACCAACCCGACGTTCGCGCCACAAATCCAGATGCGAACCGTCAGTTCGGTCAGCAGAACCGGCAGAACAAGCAGGACGCTTATCCGCAGAAGGCAGGATTTGATCCGTCCAAGAAGTCGGCTCGCCCTGAAGACGAAGAGAACGAGGAAAATGGCAGCGACTGTGGCACCGATAAGGGCGCTGATAAAAGCAGCGATC
>JABDFY010000061.1:2901-3337 GCA_013286365.1 Alphaproteobacteria bacterium | reverse complement strand
GAATTTGAAATTCCATCTGGCATGCTCGATGTTGAATTTGCTTCAATCTGGAAACAGGTGGAGACGGAAAAGGCTCGCGGTGAATTACCTGCTGAAGAAATGAAAAAGAGCGACGAAGAACTACGCAAAGATTATCGTCAAATTGCTGAGCGACGTATCCGCCTCGGCCTGTTGTTGGCAGAAGTTGGCGAGAAGAATAATATTGTGGTGTCTCCAACTGAATTGCGCAATGCCATGATCGCTGAGGCCCGCCGCTATCCCGGCCAAGAAAAGGCTGTTGTCGATTACTATACACAAACCAAAGGGGCCTTGGAGCGTCTTCGTGCCCCTGTTTTGGAAGAAAAGGTTGTCGATTTTGTTCTGAGCAAAGCAAAGGTCAACGAAAAGAAAATTACCGCAGAAGAGCTCATCAAGATGCCTCAGGAAATGGATTAAT
>JABDFY010000061.1:0-2891 GCA_013286365.1 Alphaproteobacteria bacterium | reverse complement strand
CATTTTTTCATTCATGAACTGCTCACGTACGATGCGTTCACTTAAATGCTGGTTAGGATCGAACAACAAAGTAAGTGTTTTCTTTCTGTCCAACCATATTTTTGCAGAAACTGCGTTATGGATAATATGAGTTCCTGCCTCGATACGAACCGGTCGCTTAGCCGTTTCGAGCACTTCAATTTCGATCATGGAGTCCTGCGGCAGTATTGCATTTGACCAACGACGAGGTCTAAATCCGCATATCGCCGTCATCACCAAGGTATTGGCATCAAGTGGCATGATGGGGCCACCAGCCGAATGGTTGTATGCCGTACTTCCCGCTGGCGTCGCTACCAAGACCCCGTCACCACTGTACTGAGCAATACGCTCAATACCATCAATCTTAATTCGAAGTTTGGCTGACTGAGGCGATTCGCGGATGACCGTCACCTCATTGATGGCAAGCCCAGACTCTGGCTTTCCGTTTGTTGCAACAGCTTCCATGCGCAAAGGATGCAGGATAACTTTTTGAGCCTTGGTTAGTCTTTCTTTGAGGCCATCAACGCTGTATTCGTTACATAGGAAGCCAACGGATTCAGTGCGACGCAGAGCAAAAACTGGTTTGCCCTGCTCCATAACTTCATAAAGCGTCTTTAAAACTTTACCGTCGCCGCCAAGCGCTACTATATATTCGGCGGCCTGCAAATCATGCTGACCGTAGCGGGACGTAAGCGTTTTCAGGGCTTCCTGGGCAGCAACGCTGCCGGTGGCGAGAAAGGCAATTTTCATGTGCAAAGCTTACTCAAAACCATGTTTATTAAGCATCCATTAATAGTTCTTGAGCAATTGTAAACTTCCTACGATTCACATTCAAACTTTTCCCGCTTGCCAACCATTTCTCGATAATAAAGCGGTGTTTTATGAGGCTAGACGATGCAGATAGATTTGCGCGTACTGGAACTTTTGTCATCAAAATTGTGCCACGATTTGGTAAGTCCGATCAGTGCCATAAGTAACGGTGTCGAGCTTATTGAGGATATTGGCGGCTCAGTTGTCGATGAAGCAATGAAATTGATTGGCGATAGCTCTGGCCAGGCTTCACGGCGATTGCGCCTCTTTCGCGTGGCTTATGGACGGGCAGGGAGCGAGGACAACATCGCTGTGAAAGATGTTCGTCAAATTGCTATGCAGTATTTAGCCAGTGGTAAAATAAATATTGTTTGGCCTGAAGATCAGCCTCTAGAATCGCTATCGTCAAAAAAAGGCAGTATGAAAGTCTTGTTGAACTTATTGATGATGAGCGAGGAGATACTCGCTTATGGCGGGACAGTTTCACTTCATTCGGTGATTGAAGAGGCCGCGACGGGCTGCCGAATTGATATTGTCGGCCGAAGTGCCCAACTCACGCCGGCCATTCAAGATGCTCTAGAAGGAACCGTCCCCATTGACGACCTTACGCCACGCACCATCCAATCTTATATTACCGGCCGTTTCACGTCTCACTTTGGCTTACAGCTAAAATACGATCAATCGGTATCCGATCGTCTCGAAATCACACTTTTTACGGCCAAGGAGTTGCCCTAGGTTAGACTTAATTTATGACTTCACTATAAAGATAAAAGTTACAATTGAGTTTTATATCTTCCCAGCCTATTGAGGCCTAAGTAAATCGGCATAACCTGTAAAATATGTCCACGCTATCCCAGGCGTGGCCAAAGTAATCTTCAACTTTTTGTGGTCCTTAGTGAAGTATCATGTGCTATTTTTTGTCTAACAGTGTGAGTTGAGAGTTCGCGGATGAAGCTGGAAGACTTTGAGCTATTTTCAACCATTATAAAACAACGCTCGGGATTTATTTTAACGCGTGACAGGGCCTATCTACTTGAATCGCGTCTTATGCCTGTAGCGCGTAAATGGAAATTAAAAACATTAGAAGACATGGCGCGCGATATCCGCGTTAAGCGCGAGGACAATATGTTGGCTGATATAACCGAAGCCGTGACCGATAACGAATCGCGCTTTTTTCGTGACCGTTGGCCATTCGATCAATTTCAGCGTACTCTCTTGCCGCAACTACTCATTTCCCGCGCCAATAAAAAGCAAATTCGAATTTGGTCGTCAGCCATGGCCGGTGGTCATGAGCCCTACACGCTTGCCATGATTTGTTGTGATGAAAATGAAAAGCTAAAGGATTGGAAAATTGACATCTTGGGCAGCGATATCTCGCCTAAAATGGTGGAACACGCTAAAAATGGTCTCTTTTCACAATTTGACGTCCAACGCGGCATATCTATAAGGAAGCTAATCAAGCATTTTCAACTGGCAAGCCCCGATCGTTGGCAGGCTAAAGATCACCTCCGGCAGATGATCCAGTTCAGAGAGTGCAACTTACTGCACGATTTTGGACCGGTTGGTGTATTTGATATTATTTACTGCCGGAACGTGCTGCTTCATTTTGATCAGACGACAAAGTCACGTGTTTTGGCTGCCCTAAGTACTGTCCTGGCACCAGACGGCGTTCTTATTTTGGGAAATGACGAAACTGTTGTTGGCATCAGTAATAAGCTCAAAGCATTAGAAGCTCAGCCAGGCATTTTTGCTCTTTCGACTGCACAAACCACAATCGCTACGCGCCAAGCAAGCTAGATCCCAGCTATAGGCGGCCAATCTAAATTTAACAGCCTAAATCTGAACTTATTCGCTCAAAATGAGCCTTTAGCTTAATGTTGAGGTCTAACCGCTCTCGATCTGCGTTAGCTTGCAGCTTGCGCTGCCTTTGGAGCAACGCGACCTGTTTCAGCACCGGGCGGATCACGTAGCACATAACCCCGTCCCCAAACCGTTTCAATGTAATTTTCGCCACCCGCGGCCTGCGCCAGCTTTTTACGGAGCTTACAGACGAAAACGTCAAT
>JABDFY010000060.1 GCA_013286365.1 Alphaproteobacteria bacterium | reverse complement strand
TATGAACGTTCCTATCGTGGCCGCGCCGCTGGTATGCGTACCTATGGTTTGGTTTGCATGGCGTCAGCAGCTGTTATTTCGGCGACCGGTTTCCACACGTATTGGTACGGCGGTCTCGCGGCACATGACGTCATAGATCCAGCTCGTGTCATTCAAGGGGTTGTCACGGGTATCGGTTTCCTTGGCGCCGGCATTATCATGAAAGACGGCCTCAATATTAGCGGTCTGACGACAGCAGCTTCAATTTGGGCCTCTTCGGCGATTGGCGTTCTTGTCGGCGTCGGATTCTATGCCGCGGCTATACTGTTGGCGTTACTCTCTGCAACGTTCATGATGTGGGGCTCGAAGATCGATACATATTTGCCAATGCGCCATGCCGTTAGCGTGGCGGTCACGTTTAAGAAAAACTTTGTGCCACGCGAAGAAGATGTGCGCCGCATTGCACATGAGCGCGGTTATGAAATCGCCAAAGGAACCATATCAATCATTTACCGCAACGAACAGGCTGAGTGGCGTTTTGTCGGTGTATCGATGGGCAAAAAACGTAGCGCTCCGATTATGGACCTAGCGACCGAACTCCCCACCTTTGAAGGTGTCGAAAGTTTCCATCTTTCGCATGCCCGCAATTAGCTAAGCTGCTGCGGCTCGCTTAAGCGTTTCTATTTTTCCTAACAAACCGGCCACGCCAAAAATGGGTGGCGAGACGGTGGAGCCAGTAAGCGCCGCACGAAAAGGCTGGGCAACGGCGCCAAGCTTGAGGCCTTTTTCTTCAGCATAAGTGCGAAACAGGCTTTCAACTGCTTCGCTGGTAAAGCTGTCGGGAGCTAATTTTTCCATACGTGTGGCGAGTTCCCGTAAATGTTGTTTGGCTTCATCCGTGAGTAGCTTCTTAGCCTTATCATCGATCGGCAACGGTCCGGTGTGGAAATAAAATACGGCTTGATTGGCGATCTCTACGATGGTCGACGCACGTGGTTTCAAATCGGCCATGGCACGTGTAAGCAGATCAATTTCATGTAAGCTTAAAGCGCGCCCGAGCGTTCTGGCAATGATCGGCTCGCTGAGTTGGGCCAGCCGCCGATCGTCACTCTGCTTAATATAATGGGCGTTAACGCTGTCCAGTTTAGTAAAATCAAATCGCGCCGGGGATTTACCGATACCGCCCAAATCAAACCAATCGATGGCTTGTGGAGTTGAGATGATTTCATCATCGCCATGCGACCAACAGAGACGCAAGAGATAATTGCGAATGGCTTCAGGTAAATAACCGCGCTCACGGTAATCGCTTACGGCAGGCGCGCCATGACGCTTCGAAAGCTTGGCACCATCGGGCCCCAAAATCATGGGTAAATGAGCAAACTCCGGTATGTTCCAACCCATGGCTTTGTAGATTTGCACCTGACGAAACGTATTCGTCATATGATCATCGCCGCGAATGACATGTGTAATGCCCATATCGTGATCATCAACCACGACAGCATGCATATAAGTTGGTGTACCGTCAGCACGCAGCAAAATCATGTCATCAAGCTGGGTATTCTGTACGGTGATGGTTCCCATCACTTTGTCATGCACAACAGTCTCACCGCTCTGTGGTGCTTTGAGGCGAATGACAGGTTTAACCCCCGATGGCGCATCGCTAGGTGATTTGTCACGCCAACGCCCGTCGTAACGTTGCGCTAGGCCTTTAGCTTTCTGCTCAGCGCGCATCGCCTCGAGTTCTTGGGGTGAGGCATAGCAGTAATAGGCTGTGCCATTGGCGACCATATGCTTGGCAACTTCGGCGTGGCGACCGAAACGCTCAAACTGAGATACGGCATCACCGTCCCAATCGAGCTCGAGCCATTTGAGACCTTCCAAAATGGTTGCGACAGATTGAGGCGTTGAGCGCTCACGGTCAGTGTCTTCAATGCGCAGAAGAAACTTGCCTTTATGATGTTGGGCAAAGAGCCAATTGAATAAAGCCGTACGGGCCCCGCCAATGTGGAGAAATCCTGTTGGTGATGGGGCAAAGCGAACAATGACGGGCATTAATTATTGACCAATGTTGGAGCCTGAAAGGATGAAACTTCTTCAATCTAGCTGTTTCTATATGCGTTGTGAACATAGTCAGCTGTGAGGACTTATCATTGCGGCGCCTGAAAGTAATATACGTGTTGACCTAGTGCTCATAATAGTATTTTTCTGATAGCCATTAGTAGCTATTAGCAAATTGATATTAGGTAACGAATAATGGGAAATCGCATTCCAATAGGCTCGGTGATATACCCTATTGCTGATCCCAATCATCAAGCCCCTCGTCAAGGAAGAGTGGATGCCTATCCGAGAAGATCAGAAGTTGGGCAACCATTTCCGGTACGTAATGTTGGAAAACCCACAGATGGCAATTTGGATCCCGGCATCGTGGCAGAGCTTTTGTGCCCAACGAGAGCTACGGCTAGCAGTCTGCGCGCACTATTGCTGCACCTTCAGCAATAGATAAAACGCGCTATTTATTATTCTCATATCAATATTGTCGCATCAATCCAACAAGCTTGCCCTGCACCTTAACGTTATCTGGATCAAAGAGGCGCGTTTCATAGTTTTTATTGGCAGGTATGAGGGCTACTTTACCATCACGTCGTTCGATGCGTTTTAGAGTAGCTTCGTTGTCATCTTCAATGAGAGCCACGACGATTGTGCCGTTTTCAGCTGTGTCACATTTGCGAATAACAACGCGATCGCCATCCATGATCCCGGCCTCGATCATAGAATCGCCAGATACTTCCAGCGCGTAATGGTCGTTGGCATCAAACTTTCCTTTTATGCCTGCAAGAATGGCAATGGGTACGTCGATATTGCTGTTGGGATCGCGCAAGGCCTCAATAGGTCTGCCAGCGGCTATGCGGCCATAGAGCGGCAGGCTGACGCTCTGCGCGGAAGCTATGGCTGCCATATCAGGCATATTGGCCGCCATTGGCGAGCGTGTTTTGCGTGATGGCTTTGTGACTTTAGGCTCAAGCCCTTCAGGCATGCGGGTAATCTCAAGGGCACGTGCACGATGTGGCAATCTCTTGATAAAACCACGTTCCTCTAGTCCTGTGATCAGCCGGTGAATACCGGATTTTGAGCGTAGACCAAGAGCATCCTTCATTTCATCGAAGGACGGCGGCACACCATCGATGGCCAGTCTGTCGCGTATCAGGAGCAGAAGGTCTTTCTGTTTGCGGGTGAGCATGGCGATGCCTCCATCAGGAGCAACTTAGAACAAAACGGGAATATAAATGTTCTACTTTGGTTCTCATTACAAGTCAAGGCCGCTCGTTAGACCCTTGGTATGACGGCTATGTTGTCGATCAGGCGCGTAACGCCTATATGCGCTGCCGCCAAAAGGCGCGAGGGCTGCTTAAAATCATGCATAACAGCCAGCGTTTCGGCGTTCACGAGCTCGACATAATCGATCTTAAAG
>JABDFY010000059.1 GCA_013286365.1 Alphaproteobacteria bacterium | reverse complement strand
ATCGAATTTCTTGATCGAATTTTACCTGGCATGGACGGTGAAGTATCTAAGCAAATGCAACGCATCCTGACCAAACAAGGCATGAAGTTTAAACTCGGCACTAAAGTAACCTCAGTAAAAAGTGACGGCGCGCAAGCTACATTATCTCTCGAAGCAGCCGCTGGGAGTTCGCCTGAAAAAATGCAAGCAGAAGTCGTTCTGCTCTCAATCGGCCGGCGTCCCTTCACCGAAGGTCTCGGCCTCGAACAAGTTGGCGTCAAACTGGACGAGCGTAAGCGCATTATTGTCGGGCATGATTTCCAAACCAACATCAAGGGCATCTATGCCATTGGCGATGTTATTGCCGGAGCTATGTTAGCGCACAAAGCTGAAGAAGAAGGTTCGGTATGCGCTGAAATGATCTCAGGACAATCCGGACATATCAATTATGACGCCATTCCAGGCGTGGTCTATACCTGGCCCGAAGCAGCTTCTGTCGGCAAAACAGAAGAGCAATTAAAGTCAGAAGGACTTCAATATAAAGTCGGAAAATTTCCGTTTACCGCCAACGGCCGGGCACGCGCCATGGCTGAGACAGACGGATTTGTAAAAATTTTGGCCGACGCTAAAACAGATCGTGTTTTAGGCGCCCACATCATCGGACCCGATGCTGGAACGATGATCGCCGAGTTGGTGCTTGCTATCGAGTTTGGCGCCAGCAGTGAAGATATCGCCCGCACCAGTCATGCGCATCCAACGCTTAATGAAGCCATTAAAGAAGCTGCGTTAGCCGTTGATAACCGGCCAATCCATATTTAGCCCACCTCTCTACTTAGCCCTTGGATGTGCGGCCTTATAGGCTTTCGCCAATTGCTGCGCGTCTATTTGCGTATATAGTTGCGTTGTCGATAACGACGAATGCCCAAGCAATTCTTGTAGGCTACGTAAATCAGCACCCGATGCCAACAAATGTGTCGCAAAACTATGACGTAGAGCATGCGGTGTTACGCTGTCGGACAAATTGAGTTGCCGGCGCAAGAGGCGCAAATGCCGTTGGGCAATCGCGGGGTTTAGTCTTTCGCCACGGACGCCGACAAAAATTTTCCCTTTAGCTTCAATCGGGTAAGGACAAGCCTTAAGATAACAGGTGAGTGTTTCATAACAGATGGGCAAAAGAGGCACGCTACGCTGTTTATCGCCTTTTCCGGTTACCGTGATGCGATCTTTTTGCGCTAAATCGCATAGTCTAAGCCCCAAAGCCTCGCTAATACGAAGACCCGCCCCATAGAGCAACGTGAAGAGAGCCTGATCGCGTAAGCCTATCCAACTGTCTAGAGGTACATTTTTAGCCAACGCTACGATATCACTGGCTTCAATTTCCGTTACAGGGCGTGGTAATCTTTTTGATACTTTCGGTAATTTTAAAAGTTCAATGGCATTATTGTGCAACTGACCAGTACGGTCTAACCAACGAAAAAAGTTGCGAAC
Organism: Alphaproteobacteria bacterium; assembly: GCA_013286365.1. Taxonomy (GTDB): domain Bacteria; phylum Pseudomonadota; class Alphaproteobacteria; order UBA9219; family UBA9219; genus JABDFY01. The sequence goes on along the minus strand of JABDFY010000059.1, from coordinate 2,034 downwards.
ACCCGCAACGGCACGAGCACGCGATGTTGCTTGTAAATTTTTCGATGTGCCTTGAGCCAACCAGGCACGAAAATCGCCAAGCGATAAACTCGCCAACATGGTCAGATTTACCTGTTTGCTACGATGCAGATTAAGAAACTGAAATAAATTATTTAAATCGAACTGGTACGAAGCCAAAGTGTGTTGCGACGAACGCTTTTCGCTGCGCAGCCAATTTTGCCATTTTGTTATCGCTTCCAGAAGATCTGCGGCAACAGGCCATTGGTCTATTGCGGATGGACGAGCCATGTCCGCGCACATAGTTCAGTCAGAGTGGCTAAATGCAGAATTTGTTCTGTTGCTAAACCCGTTGCATAGTAATTTGGGTCGCGGTGGCCAAAGGCCAGCATGCCTTGGGGGCCATTTGAATGAATTGAAATGCGCACCAGCGCTTGGGAACGCACTTTTCCTGCTTTGACGCCAAATATTTCTTGTACGCCATAAATATTACCCTCAAGAGCAATATTACGTTGTGGCAACCATTCGCGCACAAAACCCTGTGGCACAAGGCTGACACCACTTTCGTTAGCCCCTGCTTTACTGGTGGCACCCTCCTCCATCAAGAGCGCAACAGCTTCGTGATCGAGTAAAACAATAAATTCCTTCGTAATGACCTTAACCATGGCAACAAATGTCGGTGCCTCAAGTAAGGCTAAAGCAGCAGCATTTATTTTGCTTTGGCGCTCTAAATTCTCGCGAATGAGCTGCACACCTTCGTCACGCGCAGCTTTGAGCTTACTTACTTCCTCTTGCAACCGCGCAATCATGAAATGTTGAAAATCTCGAATTCCTTGGCCGCGCTGTTGCAAGGGCGGCGTCAACCAAGTTAATAAGTCCTCATTGGCGACAAGAAAATCGGGATGCGTGAGCAAATAATCGCGCACATCGCCAGCCATAAGACGGGTTATTTCTTGCTCTAAGGATTCACGCCCCATTGATCACCTTCAAGCCCGCCCTGATTTAAGCGGTTGGACTTTACCATCACTATCGATAGGAATTTTCTGACCGGTCTTCTGCCAATCGGAAACAAACTGCGCCAAACCCTTGTCAGTCAGCGGATGATTGAAGAGCTGCCTGATGACGCTTGGTGGAATGGTCGCCACATGGGCGCCCATTTTAGCAGCTTCAATGACGTGGCCAGGATGTCGAACTGATGCTACCAGAACTTCCGTTTTGAACTGCGGATATGCCTTGTAGATTTGGCATATATCAGCAATCAGCTGCATGCCGTTTTCACCTATATCATCGAGCCGACCAACAAAAGGCGAAACAAACGTAGCCCCTGCCTTGGCCGCAAGAATTGCCTGCGCTGCGGAAAAACACAGCGTAACATTCACCATCGTTCCTTGTTGCGACAAAGCTTTGCAAACTTTTAGTCCGGCCGGCGTCAAAGGCACCTTAACAGCAATATTTCTAGCAATTCTGGCCAAATAAAGTCCTTCAGCCATCATTGTATCAAAGTCAGTTGCAGCAACCTCAGCACTTACTGGCCCTGGGACTATGCTGGCGATCTCTTTGACTAGAGCGATAAAATCATGATGTCCAGATTTAGCGACGAGTGACGGGTTCGTCGTCACGCCATCGAGCAGTCCCGTAGCGGCCAGCTCCTTAATCTCAGCCAAATCGGCAGTATCAACAAAAAACTTCATCTATAAACTCCATAATTTTTCTTGGTCGATGATAGCACATCACTCTTATTTCGCCATTCTCAACCTTTAACAAGCCGCAATCCCTATGTTTTGGGCCGAGATATCAGCCTATCCTCAAGGTCTTTCTTAGCCCAATGCTTTGCAGCATTTCTTCGTGGGCGAATCGTACGAGGGCCTGGCTTCTCTTCTCTCTTATAGTCTCATATAGCCAAGCCTCACATGATGGGCTCTTGGGGCCATTCTAAACATCCGTTCGCGTACTCATTAAGCCTTGTAATTCAACCTTCCCTCGACTTAGGCCAATATCCTTCAGATAGGGTAGCTGTCACGCTATATCCCGCTTGCG
>JABDFY010000058.1 GCA_013286365.1 Alphaproteobacteria bacterium | reverse complement strand
CGCGACCGACACGACCACGAAGTTGATGCAGTTGCGCTAAACCAAATCGTTCGGCGTGTTCGATGATCATGAGGGAAGCATTGGCAACATCGACGCCAACCTCAATAACCGTTGTAGCAATCAGGACTTTGATCTCGCCAGCCACAAATGCCGTCATGATGCGGTCTTTGGCTTCAGTTGGCATCTGACCATGCACCATCCCAACATTCTTGGTGCCCAGCCGCTCTGCCAGCAAATGGACACGGTCTGTTGCTGCTGCCAGGTCTAGTTTTTCAGACTCTTCGACAAGAGGGCACACCCAATAGACTTGCGCATTTTTCTCGATCTGGCGTTTTACGCCATCTATGACTTCGTCGAGCCTAGATAGTGGGATGAGGCGCGTATCGATAGGTTGTCTGCCAAGTGGTTTGTCAGTCAGGCGTGACACGTCCATATCGCCAAAGGCAGTGAGCGTTAGCGTACGCGGGATGGGCGTCGCGGTCATGACAAGTATGTCGACGCCACGACCTTTATCGGAGAGCCGCAACCGCTCATTTACGCCAAAACGATGTTGTTCATCGACGACAACTAGGCCCAGGTCTTTGAACTGCACATCATCTTGGAATAGGGCATGCGTGCCAACAATTAGATTTATTGATCCATCGGCAAGGCCATCGATAATAGATTGCCTGGCTGGCTTACGACCGCCCCGACCTATAAGGAGGTGGATCTCTAGACCAAGCGGCTTGAGATATTCATTGAGACGCTCATGATGTTGTTTAGCTAAGATCTCCGTTGGCGCCATAAGTGCAGCCTGCACACCGGATTCTGCTGCCTGTAGCATGGCCATGAGGGCAACGACAGTTTTGCCCGAACCCACATCACCTTGTAAGAGGCGCAGCATGCGTTTGGGAGCAGCCATATCGGCAGAAATTTCAGCGAGAGCCTGCCGCTGCCCTGGTGTGAGTTTGAAAGGAAGGCAGGCGATCAATTTATTTTGCAATTCGCTGGTGCCGGCAATGGCCCTGCCATTGCCGGCACGATGATGGCGGCGAATAACGGCGAGGGCCAACTGATCGGCGAGCAATTCGTCATAGGCTAGGCGACGACGTTCTTGCTCTAATGATTTTTTGTCTTGATTGGGCTTCGGATTGTGTAGTGCCAGAAGAGACGCTTTCCAACTAGGCCAATCTTCTCGCTTAAGTAAATGTGGATCGTTCCATTCGGGCAAGTCAGGCAATTTTGCTAAGGCTTGTTGAATGGTCTTGCGCACTAATTTTCCAGTTAGACCTTCTGTCAATGCATAAACTGGCTCGAAGCGCGGTATCTCTTCAATTTTGTCTGCGGTTACGACATAGTCCGGATGGTTCATGTTCCAGTTGCCGTGATAGCGTTCGAGATATCCGCTGATGACGATCTTTTGATTGATGGCGTAAAGCTGTCCAAGATAATCACCTTTTGCGTTGAAGTAATTGATGGTAATTTTTTCAGATCCATCGGAACCGATGATACGATAGGGTAATTTTGCTTTTCGCGGTGGCAAATGTTCTAAGATGGTAAGTGTTAGGGTGACAACGCGGTTTTTCTCGGCAGACCTTAATTGTGGACTATAAGTTCTGTCGATGATGCCAACCGGTACGTGCCATAACAAATCGACGATGCGTTCGCCACAAAGCCGCGTATAAAGTGGTGCCAGCCGGGGTCCTACCCCGCGAAGGGCTGTGACGCTGGCAAAGAGAGGAAATAGAATAGTGGGGCGCATGGCGGCTCGGGCTGGTGTTGTGGCTCCGTTTAATATAAAGAAGGCCCATTAATATATGGAGAGTTTAATTGTGAGCGAGGATCGACGCCGCCAGCGCCTTAAATTCCGCAGTTGGCACCGCGGCACGCGCGAAATGGATTTGCTGCTGGGCAGCTTCGCCGATGCTCATTTAGCCCAATTTACGTCCCTCCAGCTTGACCAATATGAGGACTTGTTGGAACAGAGTGACCCCGATCTCTATAACTGGATTACGGGAACAGAAAATATTCCTTCTGAGTGCGATAATGATGTTACGCGCCTTTTGTGTGCACATCGCTATGCCAATAAAAAGGCCGTTTGATGTTTGCCTCTGCCTTCGATTTGTCTAAACCGGGACGCACGATTATCGCCGGTGCTCCGACAGGCCAGGATGCACGTGTTCTGGCTGAATTGGCTTTGCGTAGCCACGGCATGCCAATCATTCATGTGGCTCTTGAAGATGCGCTGGGATTTTTTGCCCCCCCATTGCCAGGTGCTTCCGCTCCCAGCGTGGGATTGTCTGCCTTATGATCGTATATCGCCACACGCGGATATTGTTAGCGCGCGCATCGTGGCGCTTAGCCAGCTGCAGAAACCGATCACAAAGCCATGTATTGTCCTAACAACGATTAATGCCCTGGTGCAGAAAATGTTGCCGCCGGATATTTTAAGCCAGGCCAGACTTGATGCCGCTGTTGGCGACATTTTGCCGGTGGAAAAGCTTAGGAGCTTTCTTATTGCAAACGGATATGTTGGTGCTGGTTCGGTACGCGAGGCAGGCGAGTTTGCCGTTCGAGGCGGGATTGTCGATTTATTCCCTCCCGGGTATGAGGCGCCAATCCGATTGGATTTTTTTGGCGATGAAATTGAATCCATTCGCATTTTTGATGCCTTGACACAAACGACAACCAATCAAGTTACATCGTTTTATCTTGGCCCCATATCTGAGGTGTTGCTTGATGAGCGCTCTATTGCCAATTTTCGATCTGGCTATCGTGAGCTCTTTGGCGCAGTGACCGCGAACGATCCGCTCTACGAATCCATCACTGCTGGCCGTAAGTTTCCTGGCGCTGAGCACTGGTTAGGACTATTTTATCCGCGGCTTTACAGCTTGTTTGACTATCTACCACAAACAGCGGTTACATTTGATTATCAGGCCGAAGAAGCGATTAAGTCCCGCTTGCAACAAATTGACGACTTTTATCAGGCGCGACTGTCATTGTATCAAGCCACAAAGCGCGCTCGTCATAATGACCACGCGGCTGTTTACAAACCCGTACTGCCGGCCAAATTATACCTCGACCATGCAGCTCTTGATAAGGCCTTGACTGATAGGGCTGTAGCAACGTTTTCGCCTTTTGCTCTACCTGAGGGTTCAGCCTTGGATGCTGGCGCCAGGCGAGGTCGCGATTTTTCAGACGTCCGCACGAAGCCAGAGGCGGATCTCTATGGAGCCATTCAGGCTTATGCGTCGGAACAGCAGTCTAATAACAAGCGTGTTGCTGTCGCTTGCTATAGCCAGGGATCTGCCGATCGTATTTCTAGTCTTCTGCGTGCGCACGGCATGTCGGCTCTAAGCGCTGCAAAAAGTTGGGAGGATTTACGTAAATTAGATCCCAAATTGATTGTGTTCGTTATTCTTGGTTTCGAACATGGTTTTCTGGCACAAGATCTTGCGCTGATTGCTGAGCAAGACATCCTTGGCGATCGTCTGGTGCGACCTTTGCGCAAACGACGGGCAGCGGCGCAGTTTCAACTCGAACTCGGCACGCTTAATCCCGGGGATTATGTTGTGCATGCCGAACACGGCATTGGCCGTTATGAGGGCCTTGAGACCATACATGTT
>JABDFY010000057.1 GCA_013286365.1 Alphaproteobacteria bacterium | reverse complement strand
CTGTCATGGATGTTACGGCTGAATTTTATTTACAGACGATCGAGCGCGTCTTTCAAAAACATGATCTGCCCAACGGGACTTTTTCCTGGCATGGCCAACTCGTAAAACCTCAGGCCATAACGAAAACGGCCCTCCTCACAATCGAAGGTGAACTCGATGATATTTCAGCGCCAGGACAAACCAGGCCGGCGCTCGACTTATGTTCTGGATTAAGCGAGGACATGAAGAAGGCCCACCTCCAAATCGCCGTTGGGCACTACGGCATTTTCAATGGTCGGAAATGGCGCGAATCTATCCTTCCTGTCGTGCGCGATTTTATGCGCGAACACGCCGACGCCAAGACAAGCAAATCTGGCCATACCAAAACTAAACACGCGAAGCATTAAGTTGAAAACTACTGTGTCGTATGGCTTGGTGCCACCAGCGGGGCCGCTTGCGGCATTGCCGATACCGGCGCTCCTGTATCAGACGACGATCCCGACATCGGAGCCGAAGCTGGGGCTGAAGCAGGAGCCATAGATGAGGGCTGCTGCGAGGCTGCTGACGGCGCTCCGACTGGAGCGGCAGCCGGAGGAGGAGGAACAGAACTTTGAGGCTTCGAGGCCACAGGAGCTGCCGGCGAAACAAGGCTCGGTGGAGCAACAGCAGGCGTAGCAGCAGGAGAAGTCGTTGGCGAAACAACTGGCGAAACAACAGCCGCTGCAGGTGCTGGCGTTGATGTCGTTTCCGGCGCAGGCGCTGGTGAGATAATTTGAGGCGCAGCAGCTGGTTCTTGCAGAGAAGGCGTTGGCTCGGGCGCAGTCTCTGTTTTCTGATCGCTTGATGACTTAGAAATTGATGCGGCCGTTTTTTTCGCTGCTTTTTTCTTCTTAGCGTGATGTTTCATCGGAGCTTTTTTCACGTCTTCATAATTGTCAGCAACCATGTATTTGGCTTCAAAGCTGGTACAACCAGTAATACCCTGGAAATAGGCGCTGAAAGTGCGCCCGATAGGGTCAAAGCTGCCAATCATGATCGTGTTGTAGTAATTGGGTGGTCGTTGCAACCATTTGCCTGGATTTATCAGGATGCGCAAAGAATCCTGGTCATACTGACCATAGACGATGTAGCGCCCGCTGGCGACATAAGGGTTTTTGGGAGTCGGATAAAAACGAAATATGCCTTCAAAATTTTCGCCCTTAAGTTTTGTGATCTGCAGTGTACCGCCAGTTAGCCCCTGGGCGCAGGTGTAGCTTCCAACCCAATCCCCAAGGGGCGAGAAGTTAGATACCGATTTGCGGGTGCGGGTCGATACTGGTGTATCAAGCCGCGATGCGAGCACATCCTGTCGTTCGGCCATCGCAGGAGAGGGCAACACACCTGTCGCCGTTCGCCCCGACATTGAAGAAGAACTCTCACAAAGCACCATGACAAGGCCGATTTCGCCAGCCGACCACATGAAAATGAAATGCCTGTCAGGACGATCTGCCGTAAACAATGTAACGTCGCGAGAAACAGAATTAGGCGCCTGAGCTTCAACCGCAAATCCAAGGGCACGCAGACGATCAACTGTGTTATTAAAAATCTGATTAACCCTGATCTGCTCGGATTGATCCATGCGCCAGCCATAAGCTTCCATCTTGCCACAACTCCGACCCAGCTCAGCACTGGCGGTTAACATGGCCATCTGGAAATTACGCTGCACCGGCAAAAGCAAAGGCCGGTCGTCGAAAGCAAAACCTGCAAGCGGCGATCCAGCCGCTAACGGCAAGTCACTACTTGCAGCATATGAAGCCGAATGGATCACTGTGATAATCAATGCCGCAGCGAATATTGCCTTTGCAACAAAGATGAAAGTACTGGGGATTTTTTTGTTTCGCGACAACACTTTACTTAAGCCCTCTCAGTCGAATCATTCACAGGCGGGATAGAGACTATGCCGAGAGCCGCTGTTTCATGCAAGCGGCACAACGCGTTATATGGATTTGCTTGTTTTATAGGCGATGCGTTTATTGGCCACTGTCGCATGTACGGAGCTTAAATTTATCAAACCGAATGTTGTAGTGATCTAAATAACCTGCACAGATCTCGTAATTTTACAGATAAAGTTCGATGCCCCAGTGTGCAAATAACGAACATCAATTTCATGTTCGACGAGATCCATACAATTTTATCGAAAATTAGTTTAACTACGGTCTAACTGACAAATAATTCGGTTGTTGCTTGCCAATATCGATCATTCTGCACTTAAGCTTCTGTCGTAACTAAATGTCTTAAAATTATTCTAATTTTAATCCTATTCACGTATTATCAAGGAACAAGATTAAAAGAGGGACGGGAGAGCCAAATGCTTTACATTTACAGAAATTGCATTTCGCTTATGCTGGCCACAGGCATTCTCGGTTTGGCATTAGGCGCAGAGGCTAGTTCAACCTCAAATCAACCTACTATAATGCTCCCGCCGACGCAGCTCAACAGCGCGTCGGGTTGCGATTTTACGAGCTCTCTTTACCCGCAATATCTCACTTACAATGGCGCCGCGGTCATAGGCGCCTCGGGCTCTACTCCTTTAGGATCCGGAGTTAGCGCCATCAACTGCTCGAATAACATGTATTTCAATCCGTCATCAGGCTACACGCATATTAACGGCGGCGCAGCTTCAACAGTGGGATTTACTGCCGTCGCCACATCAACAGAACCCTATTCTGGCGTTCCAGATCCAATGTTTCAGGGAGCCGCACTTTCCCCATATGGGCTTACAATTGGTACCCTGAACAGCGGCACGATAGGTGTAAACTCGCTAGGAATTAACAATGTTGGCCTCAATCTCGGCGGCACTGTCTTTTTAACACAAGCGACACCGGCAATACCAGCGTCGGGGACAACGCCAGCAACGCCGGCCTATGCAGCGGGCCTCAATATTACGAACACGGTTTTTTTGAACACCGGTGGCCTCAATCTCAATAACCAAGCCGTTTTAAACACGAGCGGACTTTCGCTCAGCAGTGCCCCTAATCTTGCCGCCACGACGACCGATCCAAATCCAGCGAATTACACGACGATATTTTTAGATGCGGCTAATGGCGGCGCGTCTTTTGCGGGAAGCCTTTCTATTGGCCCGGCCGTTCCCGCAGGTAGCCCAGCGCCTACCCCATCTACCCCATTACCTAACCCAGCATCGCTTACGCTTAATGGGAACGCGACCTATTTTACGCCCGCAACGTGTCACCTTGTGGCGGCTACCGGCACCGCTGGCAATCCCTACGGCAGCGCCGGTGGAGCACAAAATTATGTATCCGATGCACGCTGTGCATCGAATGAGTTCGCTATGAGTGGCGGCGGCGTCGCTAACCAATGGAGTGGCGCAAACAGTGTTTGCCCTGCGGGTACGCCAGCCAGCATCTACTCAAATCCTGGCTTTATTCACACAAGTGTACCAGATGCCGACATGCAGGGCTGGACGATTGATGCCTATGGCGCCAGCGAGTCTGGCGAAACTTGTACGGTAGCCTTCGCTATCTGTTGTTTAAAATAATACGTGGCGAGGATTTGTAGCAACGAGTAGAGGTGCTCTAAGCCGCAAGCGCTACCAATTCAGTCAGCGTCTTTTTCATCCCCGTCAACCGAAGCGCTGCATCATCCCAAGCGCGCATCAAGATCAACTTATGGTCGGGCCTCACTTTAACTGTACCGGATTGTTGTGTAATCCAGGCAATGAGTCGGTCTGGTTTGGCAAATTTATTTTTATGAAAAGAAAGC
>JABDFY010000056.1:4331-4433 GCA_013286365.1 Alphaproteobacteria bacterium | reverse complement strand
TTTCACCAAGAAAAAGTGCTGCCAAGATGACAGTAAATATGGGTTGCGTTTTTTCAAGTATGGACGCGACACCTAAATCAATATAACGAAAACCGAAGACTA
>JABDFY010000056.1:0-4321 GCA_013286365.1 Alphaproteobacteria bacterium | reverse complement strand
TGCGAGCCATGCTTGGCAGCAGGTTGCAGTATCTGGCGCCGCTTGGTGGCTATGCCGTACCACTGAAATCCGGCCGCCGCTAAAAATCCATGACTTCTACTTGATAATTGCCGAGAGACCTGCGCGCGGGCTAATGCGATGAATGAGACTTACACAGACAGCTCCGGCGGCCGCTTCAAAAAATGTTACACTAAAGGGGCCCAAGGACGTCGCAACGTGCTTACGGATCAAATACGTCACCGACCATAGAATGGTTGGTATATTGCGTGTCGAAGAGGAAACAATAGCCCAGCCGGTGAGGGGCATGCCAATGATCAATATATAGAACAGCCAATGTGTTCCACGGGCGGCGAATTTTTCCCATGTGGGCATCTTTGCAGGTAGCGGCGGCGCTTGATGGATGAGGCGCCATAGCAGCCTGATTAAACTTAGCGCCAAAATCGTAATGCCAAGGGATTTATGCAGCTGGAATAAGGCAAACTTATCAGAACCATTTGCCATGCTCTTCATCGTCCAACCGATAATGAGCATGGCGATAATGGCATACGCGATCAGCCAGTGCAGAGCCTTTGCGACAGCGTTGTAAGAACTAGATGTTGTGGCCTTAGGCATGGCGCAAATATATTTTTAGGAGCTAGTCAGCTTTGTGAAACTCAGTTTCAATTTGAAACGAAACATCATCCACTACCATGGGCAATAAATTTTGTAAGCCGAACTCGGATCGTTTAAGCGTCCCCGTTGCACTGACAAAGCAAGGCAGCACTACCCGCGCCCAAGGTAGCGTGGCATTACTGCGCACTGATTATAATATTGGTCAAGGTGAGTGGGTTAGCGAAAATTACGTCAAACATGCCGTCAATGTTAAGTTCGACATCGTGGCAAAACAATAATCATAACCTCACTTTGCATAAAGTTCTTGCCGTTGCATTTGATTAAACCGATAGCTTCGGTTGCAAAACTCGCAAGTAACACTGACAACGCCATCAACCGCCATATCTTCAACTTCCGTTCGCGGCAGAGAACGTAGCATGTTTGTTACACGCTCTTCAGAGCAGCGGCATTGATGGCGAAAAGCATGCGGATCGAACACACGTACGCCTTCTTCATGAAAGAGGCGATACAATAGCTGGTTGGGCTCAAGGGCAAAATCCGTTAACTCGGCAGGCGTACAAGTACCCATCAGCATCATAGCGCGCAACCAATCATCTTCCGTCGATGTATCCCGCTCTACAATCATACCACCTTCGCGCGGCACACGTTGTAGCATCAGGCATCCACCGCGCCATCTCTGCTGTTCGTCTTGATGCACGGCAACGACGATGCCGGTCGGGATCTGTTCGGACTGACGAAAATAATGCTGAACGGCTTCGGCTAGACTTTCACCTTCCAACGAAACAATGCCTTGATAGCGATCATTTTGATGTTGTTTTTCGGCAGGACTCTCTGCGATGCCCTGGAGAGGACGTGTCAGCGTGCATGTCAAAGCAAGATGGCCCTTACCCAAAAGTTGGGCTGCCGTTCTACCCGATGATGACGACATGCCCTGGGTGAATTGTGCATAGGCGCGGATACCCCCGTCACTCATGACATCGGCCACAAGCATCCTTACATCCCCATCGCCTTTCACCTGAAAGGTGAACACCCCTTCATATTTCAATGCCGTACCAAGGGCAGCCGCGATCGTCATCGCTTCACCTACAAGCGCTCCAACGGGCCCCGGATAGGCATGCTGGTGGAGAATGAGATTAAGCGCCGGCCCAAGCCTTACGAGGCGTCCGCGCAACGAGCTCGAACAGAGCTGAAATGGCTGAACCAGATCATCCGTTAACTCTTTTTCTCTCATGCTTCATGATAGCCTTATCAATGGGTTAGTTCTATATCCTTTTGTTCTAGGCTAGAAAATAAAATAGAACATATAGTGAACATATTGTTGACTTCATGGACCTCTACGACTAGTTTTTGATTTGCCTAAGAGTAGAGAAAAGGTGGGCTCGGGTGACCTCCAGCCCACCTTCAGGCATTGGTTGCCGGGGTGCGGACGTGCTTGATGCTGATATCATACGTTTCTCCCTGGCCCCGATGCCTCAATGGCGTGTCTTCCTCTCATAAAGTCTCATAGCCACAGACGCATAGCTCTTGTATGCATTGCAACAAGACCGGTTTCTGTCGACGCCACTATTTCCTTCGTTAAGCTGAAGTTTAAACCCATCGCGTATTCTCCTAACATATGAATAGCTCTTGGTTGGTTATCCGCCGCGCCTCACTTGCCGTCAGTATCCTCTTGCTGGCGATGTTGATATTGTGGTGGGCGTTATGGTCGATAGCGGCAACACAATACCGTAATGTGATCGACAGCTGGATTGAAACCGAAAAATCGATTGGCCATCAATTTGATTATGACGACCGTTGGACCACCGGTTTTCCCCATCGTGTGGCCTTGCATTTTATGAATGTCCGCTGGCAGAACGCCGATGGTATTCGCATGCATGCCGATGAAGCAACTTTATCGGCTATACCTTGGGAGTGGCGAATATTCGATGCCAAGTTCAAATATGGTGTCGAAGTTTCCGTACCCTTTGAAGACCAGATCCTCTTGACCTTTACCGGCACGAGTGGACACGGACATGCCGAGCTAGATAGCGATAATCAGTGGCGGATTGGTGGTCTTGAGCTTGTCAATGTGAAGGCGTTTCGGAAAAACCGCGGATCAAAACCCAATTGACTTATTCAGTGCCGATGAAATGGCGCTAAGTGTAGAACGACCCAAAGAACCACCAAAAGATCATACTGGCGTTGGCTTAAGTGTCGCTGGCAAAGCCAATGCAATAACTATTCCCGACGACACCCCTTCCCCTTTCGGCAATAAGCTGCCCAAACTCGAAGCCAATCTCCGCGTTATGGGGCCCATGCCGGATTTTCGTAAAAAAGAGTCGCTAGCTGCATGGAACAATGCCTTCGGTGTCGTGGAATTTGATAAACTCAATATCGCGTGGGGACCTTTAATATTATCTTCCAAAGGTACCCTTGGGTTTGACGATGATCTTCAACCTGAAGGTGCTTTTTCTGGCGAGATCGGTAATCACCAGGAAGTGCTCAAGGCGTTGCTCGATCATGGTTATATCGAACAACGCCAGGCCGGGATGCTGGACTCGGCGCTTAGCCTTTTTGCTAAACCGACAAAACTAGGGGAAGATACCGGTATCGAAGTACCGATCACTGTTCAACTTGGCGGTATGTATTTGGGGCCGGTACGCGTGTTTGTGTTTCCAGATCTCGATTGGTCGAACAATCCAGCAAAACAGTAGCGCTCTCTTCTTGCCAAGAAGGATAGTATCTAGGCCTGTTTTTCTTTAATGATGCCGCGGCGAATCTCACGCGTACGGGCAAAGAGTTCCTCTAACTTATCGCCCTCGCCCCAACGGATTGCGCGCTGTAAGGCGGTTAAATCTTCGCTGAATCTTTGTAAAACTTCCAAAACGGCCTCACGATTATTGAGAAAGATATCACGCCACATGATGGGATCGCTGGCCGCTATGCGCGTAAAGTCGCGAAAGCCGCTGGCAGAATAACGAATAACTTCTTGTTTCAAATCCTCGGCAATATCGGTTGCGGTACCGACGATAGTATAGGCGATGAGATGTGGTAGATGAGACGTGATCGCCAACACCTGATCATGATGTCTGGGCTCCATGACCTCGATCATCGAGCCGCAAACCTCCCAAAGTGTACGCAACTTTTTAAGCGCCTTCTCATCCGTGCCCGGCAGTGGCGTTAATATGCACCATCGCCCTTTAAACAGTTCTGCAAAACCCGCTTCGGGTCCCGAATGCTCTGTACCGGCAATGGGGTGTGCTGGAATAAAATGTACATGAGCCGGAATTGATGGGCCGACGTCACGAATGACGGCTTGTTTAACTGAACTCACATCACTGACAATGCATCCGTTAGCAAGAGACGGGGCGATTTCAGCCGCAATTTTGCTTAAGCTACTAATAGGCGTACATAAAATGACGAGGTCGGCGTTCTCCACGGCGGCGCAATTATCCCTGGTAGCTTCGTCAACGATCTTGAGATGCACAGCTTTTTTTACGTGCTCAGGATTGGCATCAGCACATACAATCTTCCGCGCTAATCCATTCTGGCGCAAAGCATGCGCGAGCGACGAGCCGATAAGCCCTATACCAATAATGGCGACACGTTCAAAAAGAAATGGGGGCGATTGATTCACGTTAAATGCCTTTGTAGTCGAACCGACTTTGCATGCATGCGTACTTCATTCCAAACCAAAGCTATCACAGCTGCCAAAACGATGGCAGCCCCC
>JABDFY010000055.1 GCA_013286365.1 Alphaproteobacteria bacterium | reverse complement strand
ACGACCCAATAAAAACTTCCAGTTTGCCGCCCAAAAGAGCTGACAAATCTGCAGTAAGCGCATAGGGCATGGCAATTTTATGGGCGACGGACATATAGGCAGTTGTGGGTTGTTCGTTTTCGTTTCTTTTGACTTCGTCGGAAACGGCACCGAATAAGCCATAAACATTATCGGCCGCATGGTGTCCTGAGACTTCGGGATCGTAACCTGGTCTGATAAAATCCCTTGTTGTTAAAAACAAACCATAAACGATTGCAATGACAAATGTCGTTACAATAACACCGATAATCCTGCCCACTATGTTGTCTCGCATGCTGCTGCCCCACTGTTGTCTTCAAAAATTATCATGCCCATTGGTATAAATTTTCAATAAGTTTGCACAAAGCGCGCGCGATGCGCTGTCGCTAATGTGCAACGTAAAGAGTTTATGCCGCCACATGCCGTGAAAAACCACGTTATATGTTCCTGATTGGTACTCTTACGCGTTTGAAGAATGGCATCAGAATTATTACTCGAAATAACTGTCTATACAGATCTCAAGATATCGTTTTGACAAAGGTCAAATGGTTCCCGGACCATTATGATATTGCCAAAAATTGAACACAATGGGGTGACATATTTTAGGTAGAAAATTACTTATCTCATGAGATGATTGTTGTAGACAACGCCGACTAATATGGAGGTTTCAAGTGGTAACTCGAGTCATTCGGCCAAGATTACTTTTGATATTTATCAGCATGATAGGTTTTGCATCGGTATACCCACAACTCGTTTCGGCTGCAGATGTAACTGTGCAATCAGCCCATGAAGAGGGAGATGTTGACGCCAATTCTCATGATCTTGTTCAAGGCTCGCATGTCGAAGGGCATATCGCATTTTTGGTAGCAGAACTTCGTATTACGGCTGCTCAGGAACAGTTGTGGACGCCAGTCGCTGAAGCAATGCGTGAGGATGTAAGGGAATTACAGGAAGCAGAAAGCAGAGTGAGTAAAAAACAAGGCCCTAATAACGCCGTAGAGTATCTTGAAAACAGAGCCACCTTTGCAGCCCTTCGTGCCCAGGGTGAAACGCGCTTTTTAGCAGCGTTCAGACCCCTTTACGCCAGCTTATCGAGACAACAAAAGCAAGTAGCTGATAGTCTACTGATACCTGGATCACCGGAATTACGACAATGATCTTAAAACTTTCAAATTTAAATCTTGTCATGATGATTTTAGCCGTCAGTGCATGTGTCGCTTGGCCAGGTTATTATGGAGATGGCCCTGGCCCCGCACCTAACTATGGCTATTACGGTTACGGACCCGCCTATCCATGGGATACGGGCGTAAGTGTTGATATTGCCAATGGCTATGGTCACGGCGGATATTATGGCCGGGGCGGTTACGGTGGCGGTTATTATGGCCGGGGTGGTTATGGTGGCGGAGGTCGTGGCGGTGGTCGCCGCTAAGGATCGGTAATGAGTTGTTGATCGAATGAATTAAGCCAGTCAGTGCCTGTGCCTGGTTGGAACATGTCCGGGCTAGTAAGTGTGCAATAGTCTATCGTAAGGCAGACGAATTCGAAACGTGCGGTCGCAACGAGAGATCATCGGAGACCACATACATAGTAATCGCTACTAAAAATAGAAATACACTTATCCAGAAAAGTGGAGAATGATGAATACCTCTCCGTTCACGTTGGCGATCCATAGGCTTTGACGGGACGCTGTGATTATTTTCTTTACTCACTTCGCTATTCTCTCCATGTCAATAATAACTAATTTTCATCTCGTGTGTGTCGCGTGACAATTGAAAAGGTAAAGGGTAATGGCAGAAAGAGCGGAGAACTTCAATGTTTTGTGGTGTCTGCTTATAACGTGCCCCTTCTTCATGAAGTGGTGGATATTAAAAGTTCTGGCACTTCACCTACATAAAGAAAAGTCATATTACGCGTTATGTCGCATGGTCGGTTTTGACTAAACCACAGAGTTCGTTTATGCCGACACTCATACGGTTTCTCACTGCTTCCATCGCATGATTATTGCATTTAGCGAATGTTTCAGCAGCATCATGGACATGGGCAATGTATTTTTCTGCCACAGTTTTTGAGACTTCCGCGTGGCGCACGATATTATCTTGTGCCGTGGGCGACGACATGACGGTACTCATATGATTCATGGTTTCCTCAAGTCCCTGGCGTATCAACTCTGCCTGACGCTGGGCAAACGATCGTAGGTTCTCGAAGATAGTCTGATTAACGGCTGTGAGCATCTCAATGTTCTTGCGCTGCATTTCCATCAAGGCGCTCATATCGAAGCCAGGCACTTTAAACTCAGCCATAATCTTTGATGGATCGATTAATTTCGAAAAATCGGCCCCTAAAAAAGGACTGGTCTCTGCTTTAGATATCTCTTGTTTGGGCATTTATCTCTCGCATTGTTACTTTTATGAACTACCAATACCCTGATTTGGTGGCATATATTTGATATATATCAAGTGCTATCATGTAACCAAAAATTTATGCGAATAAGCTACTTATATGCGCCCGATCAGTACAAGAATAAGAACGACCATAAGTACAGTTCCTAAACTGATCGATGGATAATAGCCCCAGTTCTTACTGTGTGGCCAGGTCGGCAGACCGCCGATTAGCATTAAAACAAGTATGATAAGAAGAATTGTGCCTAGGGTCATGTTGTTTTCTCCATTAAGCTTGTTAAATATTTCTTTGCAGTCGAACACCTTACTGAAATGTAATGATTACATTTCAGCGGGCATATATTTCACAGATAGATCTCCATAGACGAACTTTACTAACTGCAGCACTCGGTCAATTTCAACCCGATCGCCTGTAATACGAATGCCTGTTTTCTGTCTCAATATATTTAGTGCACGAGAGAAGGTGGCATTATTCATCCCAAGAGTTTTAGCAACTAGTGCTTTGTCATAGGGAAAATGAAATATGGCGGCTTTCGTTTTGTCTTCAGGGCAAAGACTTAGCAGGAAACATCCGATGCGTTGAGGGGCATTTTGCAGCGCATTAAGCGCTATCGCACCATAGTGACGCCTATGATGTTGAGACATCGACGTGAGCATATTAAACGCTAATCTAGGGTTAAGGTATATT
Source organism: Alphaproteobacteria bacterium (assembly GCA_013286365.1). Taxonomy (GTDB): domain Bacteria; phylum Pseudomonadota; class Alphaproteobacteria; order UBA9219; family UBA9219; genus JABDFY01. The sequence goes on along the minus strand of JABDFY010000055.1, from coordinate 1,736 downwards.
TGCTCCTTCAACACCTTCAAAGGAATGCTGAGTAGGTGCGCAGCACTTACTATTTGGGCGCTGCTGGTATAACAGCCATGATCAAAAATCGCACTCTCACCTACAATGTGGCCAGTCGTAAGCATGTCAACGATGACTTCTTCGCCTTCCGGCAGTGTATGAAATAATTTAATCCAGCCACTGCAAATCACGTAAAAATTACTAGCTGATTCTGCCTGAAGATATAAAATCTTATCTTTTTTGTAAGCAAGGTATCGGGCAGCGTTTTGGAAAATAGCAACTTCTTCGTCAGAAAGATTGGCAAATAACAAAGAGCCTTTAAGAGAACCCAGAGAATATTCAGGGGTCTTGGCAGTTCGTTTTGCGGCATTTCTCTGGGGGTTCATCTAAGCAGACACTTATGATTGTTGGAACGACAAATGCGACGATAAACGATAAAGTTATAAACAATTTGATGTATATCAATTCAAGGGCTCGGTATTGGAATAGCTTTCTTTAATGACTACGAGTGCTTGAAAACAAAGAAGTCATTTGATCCAAATTAGATCAGAGTGGGCAGAATTAGACCCCCGCGTTGCTTACATAGTGGCTTACTAATTTTCTTATCAATTTTATCTTTGAGTAAACCATCCAGACTAACAAGAGGGTCAATCCATACTGCATCTCGCCACCGCGCCACGCGCCACCCAAGGACCTCTAGCAACTGTATCCGGAATTATAACTGGTTTCGGACGCCATCTCGGGCCATCAAATCTCAAAGGGGACTGGAAAGACTGGGTTGTTACAGTCTTTCCATTAATCAACCTTGGAAAGTCATCTTCAGCAAGATGATTGTGGCCGAAAACTACCACCAGACTGTCATGTAAGGCGGCCCTGGAAAGTACATCCGAGCCCATCATCATGGATCGGCTATTCCACCAGATCCTATTGCCGTTACCGTTATTGTTACCCTCAGCTTCAGTGCCCCATATCCTTCCATCCCGTTCATCTTCTTCAGGATTACAAATAAAAGAAACACCATACTTTCTTTCGATCTCACTAGTTTCATTCGTAAGCTCAGCCACCCTGAACTGAACGATGGAAGAGTGCGGCAAGCAATGTGTTATGAGCATGGCCACATCTGGTCCCATTTTGGCGACTAAATTATCAGCCATTAGGGGGAAAAGATCGCGACAGCCGCCAAAAAGATGCTCTCCGTCTTTGCCCTTATTGTAGAGTCTTATTGTGTCTTGTTCGGTGAAATTAAAACCGATTATTTTAAAGGCATCACTTGAAAAGTCGTTAAAGTCAAACATTCTTGAATCGTAAAAAATATTACCGAGGACAATTCTTCCTGCATTTGATTCCACTATGACCGGTTGGGTGGGATTCTCCAGCGGAGCGCAAACGTTTTCCGGCAACTTGCCAAAGTTGCTCCACACGTCGCCTTTTCCTCTTAAACAATGATTGCCGGGAACAAAAAAGACCTTACCGAAATAGCCCTTCGCGACGTCTCTCAGAAGGTCACCAATCGCCGGTTGTATATTTTGCCCGTCGGGATTGTTAAATAAATCTCCGTTGAGAATAACAAAATCTGGACTGGCAGCTTTAATCTGCGCAATCAAGCTCGCAACATATCGATCATACATTTCGACAGGCACATGATGATCGCTGCCTTGCAACACAAGCATGTCACGAAAATAGAAAAGTTTTAAAAATTTTCTTGAGGAAATATTGTCTAACATCACAAATCCATT
>JABDFY010000054.1 GCA_013286365.1 Alphaproteobacteria bacterium | reverse complement strand
ACGCATGGGGGTATCGGCCTTGAGCTTTTGGAGGCGCTTAACCAAATTGTTGGTTCGCAAGCACAGGCTAAAGCCATCAGCATTGGTACGCAGGACGACATGGATCAATGCCGTAACCAAATTCTGTCAGCTATTAAAGAAGTGAACAGTGGTAAGGGCGTTGTTTTGCTGACCGATATGTTTGGTGGAACGCCAAGCAACCTTGCCATTTCAGCCATGCCCAAAAATAATGCTGTCGTTCTAGCGGGAGTAAATTTGCCGATGTTGGTTAAGCTTGCTTCGTTGCGCACAACCTCACCTTTGCTTGAAGCCGTCAAAGAGGCTGAAGCCGCAGGGCGCAAATATATTCAGCTTGTATCGGAAACCTTGGCGCCGGTCGCTACAGGAAGTTGATCATGCCGGATACCCTAACCGGCGAATTATGCAATATCGTAGTTATTTCCAATCAACGCGGTCTGCATGCACGTGCGGCGGCAAAATTCGTAAAATTGGCGGAAACATTTTCGGCGGAAATCACGGTTGCCAAAAACGACACCCGTGTTTCAGCCCGGTCGATTATGGGATTGATGATGTTGGCAGCTAGTTGTGGTACACAGATTAAGATCTGTACCTCAGGAGAAGACGCAATTGAGGCTATGGTGGCGCTAACGGAACTCGTACAACGGAAATTCGATGAAGACTGATGGTGAGCAAACCTGGCGCGGCATAGGCATTTCGGGAGGCATTGCGATTGGCCCGGCCTTTGTCATCGATCAACACGGTGTCCCTGTGCCGGAGTATGTTGTACCGGCTGGGCAAGTGGAAAAGGAGCTGCGTCGTTTTCATACAGCCGTTGCTAAAACACAGCGTCAATTAACGCAGCTTAAGCAAAAGGCAGAATCGCTACCGGCCGGTGCTGCCGATGATATTGCGTTATTGCTTGAAGCCTATAAGGGCATGTTGTCGAGCTCGCGTCTTGTGCGCGGTGTAGAGGAGCAAATCCAAAGCAGTCACACGAATGCTGAAGCCGCTATCCAACGCCAGATAGTCGCAATTTCAGCCAGTTTTGCCGCCATGGATGATCCTTATCTCGCCGCCCGCGCGGCTGATATCAGTGAAGTTGGTGTGCGCCTTATCCGCAATTTATTGGAGCAGCAATACAACCCATTTGCTGATGCGCCAGAAGGCAGCGTTATCGTGGCTGAGGAAATTACGCCTGCCGACACCGCGCTGATGAACCCTGATCGCGTCGCTGGATTTGCAGCTGTACTTGGTGGTGCTGAAGGTCATGCTGCAATTATGGCGCGCGCGCTTGGCTTGCCAGCGGCATCTGGCGTTGCTGGCCTCGTTCAAGGCGTCAATACCGGCGATATAGTTATCGTCGATGGTAACAAAGGCGAGATCGTTGTTCGTCCAACGGTTGTCACTTTGCAAAATTATCGCCAAGAGCTAGCCAAGCAGTTACGCGAAACGCGCAAATTGAAATCACTGCATAATGTTCCGGCGGTAACGACAGACGGCACAGTTGTCGCTCTTCAGGCGAATCTCGAACTACCGCGCGAGGTTGAGGCAGCAATTGATGCGGGTGCCACAGGTATCGGCTTATTGCGTACAGAATTCATGTTTATGAACCGGCCCGATCTTCCCGATGAAGATGAGCAGTTCGAGGTCTTGCGCAAACTCGTGCACCAATTAAATGGCAAACCCGTAACAGTTAGAACACTAGATGTTGGCGGTGAAAAGTTGGCAACAGCCCTTGGTGAGACGATGGGCGAAAGCGTTAACCCGGCTCTTGGCTTGCGCGCTATTCGTCTTGGTTTACGCGAGCCCAAACTGCTCGATACGCAATTGGCGGCCATACTTCGTGCATCGGCTTATGGTCCTGTACGTATTCTTATACCGATGGTGTCATCGGTGGCACAAATGCGCCAGGTGCGCGAACATCTCGTTCAAGTGGAGCGCCGTCTGCAAAGGCGTGGCGTTAAATTACCGCATGCTTTACCGCCGGTAGGGGCTATGATCGAAATTCCAGGTGCCGCCTTGGCAGCTGATGCTCTGGCCAAGATTTGCGATTTTTTCGCCATTGGCAGCAATGATTTGACACAGTACACACTCGCTATCGATCGCGGTGACGACCGCGTAGCCGAACTCTATGATCCTTATCACCCCGCCGTATTGCGGTTAATTCAGTTCACAGCGGCGGCGGCATGGCGAGCCAACATTCCGCTTAGCCTTTGCGGTGAAATGGCAGGTGACCCGCGTGCGGCAGCCCTGCTGATTGGGCTTGGTTTGCGTGAACTATCGATGGCCCCACCGCGATTGCCGCCCGTAAAACAAGAAATTCGCCAATTATCTATGCCCCAGGCTATAGCCTTTGCCGAAAATATCATGACCAAAAGCGATGAATCTGATATTCGCGCTCTTCTGGAGCAAGGGGCGGCGGCACCTACGACCCCGTCCTCATCATCTGGCAAGCGCAAACGCACCTGATCTAGCTAAGTTGCCTGCTTTAGCTGCTCCTGCTATAGCCTTCACGTCTTTTAACTTACGAGGTTTTCATGTCATCAGCAGCAGCCCAACGCATCGCACCATCACAGGATTTCAAAGTCAAGGACATGAGCCTTGCCGAGTGGGGCCGTAAAGAAATTACCATTGCCGAGACAGAAATGCCGGGTCTGATGGCTGTACGTGAGGAATACGGCACGCAAAAGCCGCTTACAGGAGCACGCATTATCGGCTGTCTGCATATGACAATCCAGACCGCGGTCTTAATCGAAACACTTATTCATCTTGGCGCCTCGGTACGTTGGTCGTCTTGCAACATTTTTTCGACACAGGATCATGCCGCTGCCGCTATTGCCGCAAAGAATATTCCGGTTTTTGCCTGGAAGGGCATGACCGAAGAGGAGTATTGGTGGTGTGTCGATCAAACCATCATAGGCGACGGCAGCTGGAAGCCCAACATGTTGCTCGACGATGGCGGTGATTTGACTCTGCGTATGCACGAAAAATATCCGAATTTACTCAAAGAAGTTCGCGGTGTGTCCGAAGAAACCACAACCGGCGTTCACCGTCTTTACACCATGATGGAGAAGGGCACGCTAAAAATACCGGCCTTCAATGTCAATGACAGCGTGACAAAATCAAAGTTCGACAATCTTTATGGCTGTCGCGAAAGTCTTGTTGATGGCATTCGTCGTGCAACCGATGTGATGATGGCAGGTAAAGTTGCTCTGGTCTGTGGCTATGGCGATGTCGGCAAAGGATCGGCCGCAAGTTTGCGTAATGCTGGCGCTCGCGTCATGGTAACTGAAGTCGATCCGATTAATGCCTTGCAGGCGGCAATGGAAGGGTACCAAGTGACGACGATGGAAGACGCGGCGCCTGTGGCAGATATTTTTGTCACCGCTACCGGCAACGAAGATGTCATTACGCTTGAACATATGCGTAAGATGAAAGATCGCGCCATCGTGTGTAATATCGGTCATTTTGATTCCGAAATTCAGATTGAAGCTTTAAAAAACCTCAAATGGGAGGAAGTAAAGCCGCAAGTTGATGAGGTTGTATTTCCTGACGGCAAGCGTCTTATCATTCTTGCCAAAGGACGTCTGGTCAATCTCGGTTGTGCGACAGGTCATCCAAGTTTTGTGATGAGTGCGTCGTTCACCAATCAGGTCATGGCGCAGATAGAGTTGTGGCAAAATACAGGAAAATATGAGCACAAAGTATACACGTTGCCCAAAAAACTCGATGAAAAGGTAGCGCGGCTACATTTAGCCAAACTTGGCGTCAAACTTACCAAGCTTTCGCCTAAACAAGCTGCCTATATCGGCGTCGACGAAGCTGGTCCCTACAAACCTGAGCGCTATCGCTACTAGCATCACATTATTAATCACAGCGGTTACGTAATTAAACGCTAGAGAAGTAAGGGGCCAAAATTAATAAGTTGGTGCCCGGTGTAAGTTATTAACCATACCAAAGTCATTTCTTTTGCAGGTGAACGTGGCATAATCAAATTCAAGTATTTGTTCTAACAAAAAAGATTCGAGATCATATTTTCTCCATGTATCAGCGTCTACTAGCCAATGCCCCATCAATCGCCGTCGTCGCGGCAATTATCGCCGTTTTGCTGCTGCTCTGTCTCCGCTTGGTCGTTGAAGTTACGACCATGTCTACCATCTTCCTGATTATTATTACTGTCGGGCTCGCTTTTATGAGTGTGGCACTTGGCCGTCAGCTGCGCCTACGCGAACAACAATTTCGTCAAACACGTTTTTCAGTTGAAAGACTTCAGACCTTGTTGCAAACGCTGCCGGGTGGCTATTGTCTATTCACGCCGCAAGGTTTGTTACGCGAAGTTGTAGGCGTCCCGCAATTACTTGGCATCCAAAAAATCGCGCATTTTGAAGACGTTGTTGCCGCCATAAAGGGGGGGACAGAATTTGTTGAGGCCTTTCAGCGCTTGCAACAAACCGGTACAGCATTCACGGTTCAAGCGCAGACGGCGCAAGACAACAATCCAATTAGCATCGCCGGCCGGCGTTTCCGCGTGGGCCGCGAAGGACCTTTGGTTGATGTTCTTTGGTTTAGTGGTAATCCAACCGCCCTCCAAGAGCTGGAAAAGCAAACGGCCGCAATGAATACCGCTCTCGAGCACGCGCGCGAGGCGCAAGCCATGCTTGATGCTGTGCCGTTTCCTGTTTGGGCGCGGTCTGCCGATTTACAACTGATCATGTGCAATTTGGCGTACGCTAAAGCGCTCGATAGAACGCCAGAAGAGGTTATTCGTGAGCAACTTGAGTTGGTATCGCAAACGGCGAGAGGAGGCAGCGGGCGTACACTAGCGGCCAACGCCGTTAACGCAGCA
>JABDFY010000053.1 GCA_013286365.1 Alphaproteobacteria bacterium | reverse complement strand
ATCCACCCGCCGCCATGCGTTATACTGAAGCGCGACTGGCTAAATCTGCCGAAACGATGTTGGAGGATATCGACAAGAATACAGTCGAATTCCATGCCAACTATGACGAGTCAACACATGAGCCCGATGTTTTACCTGCCAGGTTTCCTAATTTATTAGTCAATGGAGCCGGTGGCATTGCTGTTGGAATGGCAACCAACATAGCGCCGCATAATCTGGGCGAAGTAATCGATGCGTGTCTGGCTACAATAAGAAATCCTGATATTAGAATTGAAGAGCTTATTGATATCGTTCCAGGTCCTGATTTTCCAACGGGCGCCATCATTCTTGGTCATGCGGGTTGTCGTGCTGCATCCCATACCGGTCGCGGCAGTGTGGTTATGCGCGCACGCACGAATATAGAGGATGTGCGCAAAGACCGCACCGCTATTATTGTGACTGAAATTCCTTATCAGGTTAATAAGGAAACTCTCATTAAACGCATGGCCGAATGCGTTCAGGAAAAAATTATCGAGGGCATTTCCGATTTACGCGACGAGTCTGACCGTGATGGTGTGCGTGTCGTGATCGAGCTGAAACGTGATGCCATGGCCGATATCGTGCTTAACCAGTTATATAAGCATACGGCATTGCAAACCAGCTTTGGCGTTAATATGTTGGCGCTTAATGAAGGTCGCCCCATTTTAATGAACCTCAAAGAGGTTATCACCGCGTTTATTAAATTCCGCGAACAGGTAATCACTCGGCGTACAGAGTTTGAACTCAACCAGGCACGCGATCGCGCCCATGTGTTGCTCGGACTTGCTGTAGCTGTCGCCAATATTGACGATGTCATCGCGCTTATTCGAAAAGCCAATGACCCTGCAATCGCCAAACAGGAACTCATGTCCCGCGCGTGGCCGGCTAAGGAAGTGGCCCCACTGATTACCTTGGTTGATCCTGAAATCGTACTCAAGGACGGCGCCTATAAAATGTCCGAAATCCAGGCTAAAGCCATCTTGGATCTAAGATTGCACCGCTTAACTGGATTAGAGCGAGAAAAAATCAGTGCCGATCTGCATGAAGTCGTAGAACGGATTAAAGACTATCTCGATATTCTCGCAAACCGCCCGCGCGTATTTAAGATCATGGCGGACGAAATGATCGAGATCAAAACCAAGTTTGCTACACCACGCAGAACCACGATTGAAGAGCAGGAATTTGAAACCGACATCGAAGATCTCATTCAACGCGAAGACATGGTTGTTACCGTAAGTCATGCCGGTTACGTAAAGCGCGTACCACTGTCAACCTATCGTGCGCAAAAACGCGGCGGTAAGGGTCGCACGGGTATGAGTACGAAAGACGAAGATTTTGTTAGTGACATTTTTGTTGCTTCCACGCATACGCCAATGCTGTTTTTCTCCTCACTTGGTCGTGTTTATAAGCTCAAGGTTTATAAGCTACCGCTTGGCAATCCGCAGGCCCGCGGCAAGGCTTTGGTTAACCTCTTGCCGCTTGAACAGGGCGAAACGATTACGACTGTCATGCACCTCCCTGAAGATGAGACGGCTTGGGACAAACTTAACGTCGCATTTGCAACCTCGGCCGGTACGGTGCGTCGTAATCAACTGTCCGATTTCAGCAATGTGCGCCCAAGTGGTATCATTGCTATGAAACTTGAAGAAGGAGATAGGCTCATTTCGGTTCAGACTTGTACCGATAAAGACGATATTTTGCTGGCGACGCGTCAAGGTAAGGCTATCCGCTTCGCTGTTGAGGATGTTCGCATATTTACGGGACGAACATCTGTCGGTGTTCGTGGAATTAAACTTGCCGACAAGGACGATGTCATTTCTATGTCTATCTTGCGCCACGTTGAAGTGACAGCTGAAGAACGGGTTGCCTACATACGCCAGGCTAATGCCCAGCGTCGTGCTTCAGGTGAAGCGACTGAGGAACAAGGTAATGACGAAGAAACAACAACCAACATCACGCTCTCGGCTGAGAGTTTTGCTGAATTGGCAAAACAAGAAGAGTTTCTCTTAACAGTATCAGAACGTGGTTTTGGTAAGCGTACATCTTCCTATGAGTATCGTATTACAAACCGAGGCGGCTCTGGCATCTGGAGCATGGAGATGTCGGAACGTAACGGCCTTATTGTTGCGCTTTTCCCTGTTAAAGAAGGCCAGGGCATTATGCTGGTTACCGACGGTGGCCAAATTATACGCATGCCGGTTGCTGATATACGCATCGGTGGGCGCAAAACACAGGGTGTAACCGTATTTCGTGTCGATGAGACAGAAAAAGTCGTTTCTGTTGCAGCACTGGATGACCAGGCGGCTGAAAATGGCGCCGATGAAAATGGCGCTGATGCAGGCACTGGAGAAAATTCTGGCGATGCCTAAACTCAATAGGACGCGCACAGGCCTTTACCCGGGTACTTTTGATCCTATCACATTAGGACATCTCGATATCATTCAACGGGCGGCAAAAGTAGTTGATCAGCTTGTCATTGGTGTTGCAAAAAATGCCGGCAAAGGCCCGCTGTTTGATACAAAAGCACGCGTGAAGATGGTCGAACGTGAGGTCGAGGCGCTGCAACGCAAGGGGCTAAGAAATATCGTTGTCATGCCGTTTGAAAACCTCTTGATGCATTTTGCGCATACCATCGGCGCTTCGGTTATTATTCGGGGTTTGCGGGCGGCGTCAGATTTTGAATATGAAATTCAGATGGCGGCTATGAATTATCGTATGAACCCTAAAATTGAAACCATTTTTCTGACGGCAACCGAAGGTACGCAGTTCATTTCTTCACGTTTCGTCAAGGAAATAGCCCGCCTGGGCGGTAATGTTAAGCCTTTCGTTAATTCGCGTATTGCGGCGCAATTAACCGAGCGTCTCAAGCAGGAATCAGGACGTCGTAAGGTTAACCCTGAAGTCAGGGACTAGCGCTTCAAGAAAATGAGGACTAGGAGATCACGCAATCGACAAGATTACGCGATAAAGTGCTACTTGGTACTTGTTCTGTCGTCTGTCTTCTGCCATTTGTCTTCAAAGTGTGACCTCGTAGCTCAGCCGGTAGAGCATCTGACTTTTAATCAGGGGGTCGCGGGTTCAAATCCCGCCGAGGTCACCATCGAATAATCTAAAGGCTATGGCAGAGGTTCGATTAATTTCTTATTACGTAGATAGCCTTTGCACTCAGATACAAAGTGCGAAACCGTGATGTATTATTGACTAATTACTTAAAATTGTCGTTGGATGACGTTGCCACCCTGGCATTCGTGGTTGCGGTGCACTCTCCCTTGGTATGAAACGACCGAGGGATCTACCGTCCAATTTGGACATTTGATTTTGTGTCATGCCAGCTAGAACAGCGTCTAGATCGGGTATCTGTGCATCGGCCATGCCCTGTGCAGGATTACCGTAGATTGCTCTGCGAAAATCGCCATCCATATAACCGGCTTTTCCCAAGGAGTGAGATTTATCGTAGGCATCGAATACTCTGTATGCCAACTGCTGCAGAGCTTCTTTAATTGCTACATATTCCTGGTTGGGACTGAAGCCAAGAATTTCCCATGACAGCTCCGAGGCATCAAGAATTCGCATGTCCCGAGGAGCGATGCCAAAGTTGGTCACAACTCTCGTATCAACGCGCGGATCATCGTTAAGCTTCGTGACGGCCCGATATACAGATATGCAGTGAGCATAGCGCATGGCGAGTTGATTAAGCGGTTCAATTTTTCCAGTTAAAGCGCCTTCTTCAATACGAGCGTTGAATAAATCTTCGGGTTTACGAAGTACTAGGCGTAGATCAATATGCCACCCTGCTTGTAGAATTCTCGTGATGCTCCCTTCAATTTCGTTTAACCTTGAAGAAACGCGCTCAAATATTATTCCGTGCCCAGTTTTTCTCTCTATAACCACTTTAGCAGCGGCCGATTTACCGCTACCGCCGGCACCCATGAGAATTAAAACGCGATTGTTTTCTGGTTCTGGCCGCTCTGCAAGAAGATAGTCAAAATAATCCATCGTGTACTGGCCACAAATGGCATTAATGGCTACTAGATTTTGCAAACGTTGTGATGGCGTATCGTAAACACCTTTATCGGCCAGAAGTCGTGCGATATCGAGGTTCACAACCTTGTCGGTTGTGACATATTCATCAAGAAGCAATTTTCTGTAGGCTGTGTAGTCTGGATCCCAAGGGCGGGAGAGCTTGCAGGCAAAATTGGCTTCGACAATTTGGTGGACCTCGTCTTTAAGATTGCCCATGATAAATCCGGGCAATTCAATAGGCAGATCATTTGGATTGGCCCCCACGGATCGATAAATGCAGGAGGGATAAGTGTCTGTATTGCTTCGCCTCGCCGCTCTAAAAGCCTCGAGATCATCAGGAGACGGGTTCATAATCTTCCTTATAAATGTTTTGTTTTCAATGCGGCCGTTATTACGCGGCCTGTTAGCATTGTCAATGCAGACATTGCTTTCATGTGATTGAGTAAGATCTGTCTATATTTTAGTCTTTAGAGCCAAAGAGATATCCCGTCTATTGAGGAACATAGGCGCGCCGAAAATTGTTCAAAGGTTTGTTTTTCGCATAGGAGGAATTTAAATTTATTGGACAATGGACTTAACTGTTCTATTTGACCGACGCAATGTTATACTTGAGATTTCAGCCCTGGGTACGCTATACATTTCAAGTTATAACCTTTAGTAAGCCCTGAAATGCCACCTAGATTGGCTCCATGATCAGATACCGTAAAACAAAGAAAAAAGCAGCCAGTGGGCGGCAGAGATTTATCAACAAAGACGGACGCATAAATATTCGCCGTCTTGGCATACGACAAAATCTCCGGCGTGATTGGTATCATTGGCTACTTAGCCTACATTGGACTAAAGTTTTTGCGCTTCTCGGTTTTTTTTACGTCTACGTCAACGCGGTATTCGCCATCCTTTATACACTGGGTGGAGATGGGATAGTCAACGCTCGCCCGGGAAATTTTTCCGATGCGTTCTTTTTTAGCGTTCAGACTTTAGCTACGATTGGCTACGGCGTGATGTCGCCCAAGACTTTTTATGTGAACTGCATTGTCACATTGGAAACCGTTACGGGTATGCTAACATTTGCCTTATTTACGGGGCTCATTTTTACGCAGTTTTCACGCCCGACAGCAAGCGTGCGGTTTACTAAGAACGCCGTCATTGCACCACACGACGGTATAGAGACTTTAATGTTCCGCGTTGCCAATAAGCGCGGTAATCAAATACTACAAGCAGAAGTTCGTGTGACCTTGGCGCGCTGGGAAAAAACTTTGGAGGGTGAGCGTATTCGCAAGCTCTATGATCTTGAGCTAATCCGCGATCGCAGTTCTTTCTTTAGCCTAAGTTGGACGGTTCGCCACCCCATTACCAAAAATAGTCCGCTTCATGGACAAAATCCCGAAACCCTGGCCGCTAGCAATACAGAAATTGCCGTATTGCTTTCCGGAACCGACGATATTTTCAGCCAACCCGTTTATGGCCGCTATGCGTATAGCAGTGATGAAATACTTTGCGATAGCCGGTTTCGAGATCTATTTAAAAACG
>JABDFY010000052.1 GCA_013286365.1 Alphaproteobacteria bacterium | reverse complement strand
TGACCCAAGACGGCTGTGGCAACCACCCCAACATTATCACTTTGGAGTGCACGATCCCATGGAACCAGTTTCCATGGACTCGGCCTTGGCATTCTTTGCTGATCCCTATCTAAATAGGAACACATACATACCTCCAGAGTTACGCGAACTCTTAGGCGTCACTTCTTATTCACCCACCGTTTGGAATGGATTATCGGCGGATGAAATTCGGCATCTAGATTATCAAGACAGTAGTTCTATCGCTAAAGCGCGCGCCCTTGGGGATGCTCACGTAAATTATCAGCTAGTTGATCTTGATAACCTCCACAACTTCGAGTTTCCCGCTATGTTTGCCCGGATTTTCTGGCATATGTGTTTTTTGGATTGCTGCGATCATGCAAGAGGCCCCCATGACCGCTTTGTCTTTATCTCTAGACAAGAGCTAATAAGCCCCACAGAGGATATGCGCCGTGGCTTGATCATGCATCAAGACGAGGACCTTTTTCTGCCTAATGGGGCCTATGCCGGAAGAATTCAGCGCGCTTGGAATTGCTATAATCGTATTCCAACGATGGGATATTATGGCAATACAACTGGTGTAGAAATTTCTGACATTAAAGAACAAATTACTTTACAGATGATGGCCCTTGAGGGTGACGGGGCCAACGAACGTATTTATGATTACATGGGCAAAATTGGTGGCACATTTAGGCTCTATGGTGAGAATTCAATTGTTGGATTTCATGGCGGTGATAAAGGGTGGCTTCATATGGCACAGCCCACAATAGAAGCGCATTACATAAAACAAGATGACACCCCGTTTGTTCTTGAGCTCAAAAAGCACATGGATGGCACCTATCTACGCCTAGGGCACCCAACCTATTCACCTATTGATCGACCCTTCCTTCGTAATACAGCAACTATGATCGTTGTCTCGGCACCGAGTTAACAGAGACGGATAAGATTAACAATTTTCAATTAACAAGCTAATTGACGATATTTGCACGATACCATAGGCTGTAATTCCCGCCTTCGCAGTCAAGTCTCCATCCCTGTCCTGGAGCGTTCCATGAAAAAAATTATACCCCTTATCCTACTCACTGCGCTTTCAGCGTGCGCCTCGCAATCCGGTTGGACACCTGTCGTTGATACTTCGCACGACCGTCATATTGCTTCATTGAATGAAGACCTTTCTGAATGCAAACAAATGGCAGATCAAGCGGCTGACCAAGGCGGTACGATGGCTGAAAATGGTGCAATAGGTGCCGTTGGAGGTGCCGCAGGTGGCGCCTTACTCGGCGCCATTGCAGGCAATGCAGGCGCCGGTGCTGCCATTGGCGCTGTAACCGGCACCGGATTAGGTCTTGCAAGTGGCGGCATAGACTCTGATCAGACATACAAACGCGCCTATATTAACTGCCTACGCCAGCGCGGACATCCAGTTATTAACTAGCACGGCCAATTGGGTAAAATGTGGTATGGTTGTCCCCTTAAATGGGGCGTGCGCTTCTTTGAGTTTGAGCACTTTAGACAGGTCTTAAGTTAGTGTGCTACCACTTGAATTTTTATAATGGCAAGACAATATCTTTTTCAGCCATCCAATCATAAGGATCTATTAAATGACGCAGCAACGCATGCAATTCCAGGCTGAGGTAAGCCGTCTCCTCGATATCGTTGTACACTCTCTTTACAGCGAAAAAGAGATTTTCTTACGCGAATTAATTTCAAACGCATCGGATGCATGTGATAAATTGCGCTATGAAGCTCTCACACAACCTGAGCTTGTCGGCGCCGATGGTGATTTTAAGATTAAAATTTCTGTCGATAAAAATGCGCGCACCCTGACTATATCCGACAATGGCATCGGCATGGATCGCGACGAATTAATAGAAAATTTAGGTACCATCGCGCGTTCCGGCACATCAACTTTTCTAGAAAAACTCGGCGAGAGCAAAAAACCTGACATTAATTTCATTGGACAGTTTGGCGTTGGCTTTTACTCAGCCTTCATGGTTGCTCAAACTGTTGAAGTGACCTCCCGCAAAGCTGGCCATGATGAAGCTTTTTGTTGGACATCCGATGGTAAAGGCGAATTTTCAGTTGAAGAAGACGATAAATCTTCGCGCGGTACAGATGTCACCATTTATCTAAAGCAAGGCGAAGATGAATTTTTGGATATCGAGCGGCTACGCTTCATCATCAATCGATACTCCGACCACATCGCCCTGCCCATAATATTGGAAGGTTCAGATCAGCCGGTTAATCAGGCGTCAGCTTTGTGGATGCGGCCCAAGAATGAGATTAAACTCGATCAGTACCAAGAATTTTACCATCATGTAGCCCACGCATTCGATGAACAGGCATTAACTATTCATTGGAAGGCCGAAGGCAAAATTGAATATGCCGGTCTGCTTTTTGTTCCCGGAATGAAACCGCTTGATCTGTTTGATCCCAAGCGCCAACACGGCGTCAAGCTCTACGTTAAACGCGTCTTTATTACCGACCATGCCGATGGCCTTGTGCCACCTTATTTACGTTTCCTGAGGGGTGTCATCGATAGCGAGGATTTGCCACTTAATGTCAGCCGAGAAATGCTGCAACACAACCCTATGCTGGCAAAAATACGACAAGGTATCACAAGGCGCGTTCTAGGTGATCTCAACAAATTTGCCGAGCAGCTCGACGCCTACGCCAAATTCTGGGAAAACTTTGGCATCGTCCTTAAAGAAGGCCTCTATGAGGATACCGATAATCGCCCTGATTTACTGAAGCTTCTCCGCTCGCGCTCTTCCCAATGTGATGCTTTAGTCTCACTCGAAGATTATGTGGGTCGGATGAAAGAGGGTCAGGATGCAATATTTTACATCACTGGCGAAAATGCCGATAAATTAGCACACAACCCGCATCTTGAAGGCTTTAAGGAACGTGGCGTTGAAGTCTTGTTGCTAACCGATGCCGTTGATGACTTCTGGCCAACAGCCGTCGGTGAATATCATGGCAAGGTCTTTAAATCTGTTACGCGGGCAGGCCAGGATCTCGGTAAAATCAAATCTACAAATGACGCCGAAACCAAAACAGATAAAGCCGATGAAACCCAAGCTGGTGATTTAGATTCGTTGATAGCCTTGATGAAGTTGGAGCTTGGTGAGACTGTAAAGGATGTACGGCCATCTGAGCGTTTGACTTCAAGCCCTGTTTGCCTTGTAGCTGACGACGGTGATATTGATATACATCTTGAGCGTTTTCTAAAACAACACAACCAGATCCGCACACCCAGTAAACGCATCTTGGAACTAAACCCAAAACATCTTCTCATCCGCAAAATGGCAGCACGCGCTAAAGCAAGTGGCGCGGTAGACGGACTTAAAAACATTGCATGGCTATTGTTTGATCAAGCGCGTCTCATGGACGGCGAAACACTTAGCGATCCGATGGCTTTTGGTGAAAAGTTAAACGAAGTATTGGCAAAAGTTGTTTAGCCACATGTTGCTGTTGCTCTAGGTCGCGCCCAGGCCTGAACTCGTCTTAACCAGACTTCAGTATCTGCTGCCGTAAAATTGGGCTTGCGCGGATTTTTAGAAACCTCATGCATTATTCTCTCTCTCTGAACTCTAACGGCCTCATCTTCAGGGCGATCCGTAATGCGTGGATTATATGGGTCTTCGCCAAAATGGTCATAAATCGTTCTTGCAACCAAGGGACTGGAAAATCCGTCACGGCACAAATGCCCTATTCTTAATAGAGGTTCCCAAGCAGCATGATGAACTGAAAATCTAAAATTATCAGAGACAAGTACTGTTCGCGTTTGAGCTACTCGTAGGGTTAAGTCCAATTCACGTAATGCGACTTCATGAAAATCACCACTTGGGAGTTCACAAGAAACCGCTGCTGCCAGCACTGCGCCCTGAACTAGTTTTACTACTGACTCAGGCGAAAGCTGATAAATACGTTCTCTTGCTTCTGGCAATATTTTCAAAGTAGCAGAAGCCATAGCTACACACGCATTAGCAGGATTATCTGCGATGGGATGTTCCACAGCACTCTGCAAAGCAGAAACGAGGTCGGCAAAACCAGCAGGCAATTGGGACTTTGCAACTGGAACCGGCGGAATTGTAGGAACTGGCGTTCTACTCATGGCATTCACCCAAAAATGTGTGCACAAATATCTCCCGGCATATCATTAGCGCGTCGCACTATATCATAGGTTGTTTCAGCGAATTACTTTCATGTGTTAGCTAATAAAAACACATTATATACCAATTAGTTAGAAGCTATTTGCATGGCTGCCTGCATTGTATTTCGTAGGAGACACGCAATTGTCATGGGCCCTACCCCGCCTGGCACTGGTGTAATTGCGGCCGCATTTTTACTCGCTTCAAGGCACGCAACATCACCAACTAACCGCGGCTTACCTCTGGCTTTGTCCTCAACGCGGTTAATGCCAACGTCAATGACGATGGCGCCCGGTTTGATCCAATCGCCTTTGACAAATTCTGGTTTGCCGATGGCAGCGACAAGAATATCGGCAGATCGACATTCCTCAGCAATATTCTGCGTTTTAGAGTGCGCTATCGTAACTGTACAATCGGCTTGTAAAAGTAACTGCGCAACTGGCTTACCGACAATGTTGGAGCGGCCCAACACCAACGCCTTCTTTCCCGATAAATCTTTTTTGACTTCACGGATTAAGATCATACAGCCCTGCGGCGTACAAGAAATAAAGGTTGGTAAACCCAAAGATAATCTTCCAGCGTTTACAGGATGAAAACCATCAACATCCTTGGTGGGATCAACCGCCGAAATGATGGTTTGTGTATCGATTTGCGATGGCAGCGGCAGTTGCACCAAAATACCATGCACAGCCTTATCATCATTCAGCTTTGCTATGAGTTCCAACAATTGTTGTTGTGTCGTATCTGCTGGTAGCGTGTGCGTCCAAGATTTCATGCCTGCTTCCTCGCAAGCCCGCGTTTTATTGTTCACATAAACCTGACTTGCGGGATTCTCACCAACCAGAATGACGGCAAGACCGGGCGACAAACGCCTTGCCTTAACCTTCTCGGCGACCTCTTGCCGCAAGCGTTTCGCAATGGCTGAGCCGTCAATAATCTGTGCGCTCATGACTGATACGCAAGATTTATGACTACACGCTGTAAGAACCAAATTATAAAGATGAGTATCATTGGCGATAGATCAAGACCACCAAAGGGCGGCACCATGCGTCTGATCGGACGCAACGCCGGCTCAGTTATGCGATAGATGAAGTCACCCACCATTTGTACAAGCCGGTTGTGGGTATTGATAATATTAAAAGCTACTAACCAGCTTAATACAGCACCAATAATCAGCACCCAGATATAGAGTTCAAGTATGTCATAGATGACTGCAAATGCAGCACTTGTGATGGCATGAATAAGATTCATAGGGGACCTAAGAGATATCGGAAAGACCAAAGTAACGTGGGTTGAATGGCTTAACAAGCAATCTTGCTGCTGGCAAAGGGGTAAAGACCTTAAAATATTACAGTTTTCAGCCAAATTATATCAGAATTGACCAATTTGCCTTTATCCCCTTGCTGAAAGAATTAGTGGCTGCTATGAGCACCGCCGTAAAGGCGCCACGAATAAGAATTAATCCACGGCGCTGAAACTTCGCCGGCGAAAGCCAAAGAAGTTTATAAGTCGCCCAAAATGGGCGGGG
>JABDFY010000051.1 GCA_013286365.1 Alphaproteobacteria bacterium | reverse complement strand
CCGGCTGCCCGTGTCAGGGCAAGCGAGCCATAACGTCCGGTGAGCAATCCGGCCAAGGCCCAACTTTCATGCCGTTCGTTTGATGAAATATCCATATTTGCCTACCAACTTTAAGAGCCCATGCCGTCAATGAACGGCAACTCCATGGCTCTTTTATGGCATGATGACAAATAAGTTTTGAGATTGCGTTAATTGTGGAGAAAAAGTTACGCGCTAAATAAGTCATTACCGATTATGGCTTCAATTTCCGGCATGCCCGCAACCCAGGTTTCAAAGATCCGGCCATAGGCGGCACACATACGCGCAACCCATAGATAATGGGTTGGCAGATCACCTTCGGTAATTGCTGTTGCCAGCTGCTGGTTGACGGGTAGACGCGTTACGTCCTGCCGCGCTTCAGCGAGAAGATTGGCTTTTTCAAGGAAATCCACTGTTGAGATGGTATTCTGTTCGACGAGGTTTGAGGCCAAGACGCCGATTTCATCTGGCGTAAGCTTAAGTAAATGAGCGGGGTGATCGGCAGGTAGGGCCAAGCGGCGGGCGGCTTCATAGTTGGCGCGGTCGATCACATCGGACGTATCGAAGGCCGCTGGCACTGAATAAGTCAGGCCAAGGTAAGTGATATATTCAAGCCCATTAGCAAAGCCACCAATGGCAAGCAGGTCAGCAACAATACGGGCAACACGGGTGGACCCTGTCGACTGGGCTACAAAAAGGGCTGCTTCGGTATCGATCCGTGCACGGTGGAGATAAAGTCCATAAAGTTCGGCAAGCGGCGAGGGTAAATCGGTCTTGGCGACGAGAAAGTCGCGATTGATATGGTTTTCAGTTCCGCGGTGATTGCGGCGGAAATGATCAATCTCGGCTGCGGTCAATGGCAGGCTGGCGCCAGCGGCCACAAAATCGTTAACGCTATGGCCACAAAGGCTTGCAATTGTCTGCCAGTCATCGGGGGCATAAAGAGCATCGAGATCAACTGATGTTTTCTTTTGATGGTCCAGGGGTTGAAGGAGTGCGTCCATGGGTAGATCTGTGTGGGTAAGGCGGAAAAGCCATTCCAAAATCTTCTCATTGCGATCCCAGGCGGCCACTGGCTCGTCGGTATTTGCGGGTTGAGGGATCGTACGGTTCATATTCATGGGGCTCTCCTGGCTAGACTGCCCTTCGGCTTTATGACCTTTGCGAACATTCTCTTCTCTTGCTCTTCTCTTGGTTCTTTAGTGTCGTGGTGGGTAACTCACGCGAAGAAGTTAAGAAAAGTAAGGATTTGATTCGCTTTCACCAATTCAGGAGTTGTGGGTAACTCAAGAACTTATCCACAGCTTCTATCATAATGAATTAGTTTCATTAAACATAAATTTACCAAAATGAATCAAAATTAAGCACTCGATTCTCTTTTGACCCACTATGTGTTGTGTCCGCCACACATCATTCCATGAAAGCAACTGAGTTTGGTGGCTCTAGTTTTCCACAGAGCTACGGCAGGTTGGGCTATGCCGATCTGTCATTTCACCACGGTGCCAGAGACCTATGTCTCAAGCCGAAACTTCTAAGATTAAGCGGCTGAAAGCCA
The DNA here is from genome assembly GCA_013286365.1 of Alphaproteobacteria bacterium. GTDB lineage: Bacteria > Pseudomonadota > Alphaproteobacteria > UBA9219 > UBA9219 > JABDFY01. The sequence goes on along the minus strand of JABDFY010000051.1, from coordinate 4,831 downwards.
AGATTTTTAGTCTTCTGAAGACTTCTTCGCTTTCGATTTTTTGGCCTGAGGCTTTGCTTTGGCTTCAGTTTTTGTCTCGGCGGCATCTTTGTCAGCCTTAGCCTCTTTCTTCTTACCAGCTTTTTTGGCGCTTTTGGCATTTTCGCCAGCACCTTCATCGGCCTGCGGCGCGCCGAAAGCCGCAACAACTTCAGCCTTTTCGGCTGCTTGTCTGATGACAGCAGCGCCCTTTTCGGCCTGAATAGTGGCTTCTTCGGACGAACGGGCGACGTTGACCGTGACTTTGATCGCCAATTCAGGATGCAACTTTATCTTAACCGGAAACAGGCCAAGGGCCTTAATGGGCGTATCAATTTGGATCTGAGCGCGCTGGAACGCATGTCCCGCTTCTTTACCTGCTTCAGCGACGTCACGTGCGGTGACCGAGCCATAAAGCTGACCAGTTTCACTTGCCTGACGAATGACAACCAGTTTGAGGTCGCCCATTTTAGCGGCAATTGTTTCAGCATGGCTACGTTCGGCAGCATTTTTTGCCTCAAGTTCAGCGCGTTGTTTTTCAAACAGATCACGATTTGACTTGGTTGCGCGCAAGGCTTTCTTTTGTGGCAACAGAAAATTGCGTGCAAATCCAGGGCGTACTTTTACAACTTGTCCCATCTGTCCCAAACGCTCGATGCGTTCCAGTAATATAACTTCAATCATGGTCTTCTCCTGTTATTAAGCCTGTTAACTTGGTTTCTTTGCGATAAGGCGCTGCCGAAAATTTGCCCACTGATCCACGACACCCAACACAGTCACCAGCAGAGCTAGCCAGGGCAGGCGGCTCAATGCCACATATAAGATCACCAGGATAACCATCTGAAAGCGCTTTGTTGCAGCGTAAGCATGAATAACAGCCAGACCGACAAAGAAGAAGGGAACACAAATCATAATGCAAAAATTGAGGCCAAGATAATCATAAGGCGCAGGTGCCAATGCGCCGACCAAGCCGGTTGCAGCTGCGGCCATGATGAGCCACTGGGGGATCTGAAGGTTGGTCAAAGTAAAGCCGGGACGCAAGTTCCAGTTCTGCTGCTGCAGAATATATTGGGCTGCAATCATGCTCAGCATCGTTACAAACATCCAACAGCAGCCAGCCAGGGCGGGCAAGATGCGAACCAATCGATTGAGGGCAAGCGTAAACTGATCAATCATGCTGGCATCAAGTTGGGCTTTAAACTGAGTGGTGCCCTCGGTCAGCATTTTTGTCGTCATGGTAAGCAGTCCGCCATTTTCACCCGACGCCAAACCAAAGACCAAGAGAAAGAGAAAACAGGGATAAAGTGTTATGATGGCCAATAGATTGCCTTCTGAGTACCATTCGATCTGTTGCTCGGTAGTGACGTGATGACGTAAAGCCAGAGCCACCAATATGGCCGCGGGTAGAGCATTGATGATGACATAAGCAATTGCCGTGCTGGGCGGTTGCACGAGCAACAGACCAGCCGATCCAATTAAAGAGGCGGCGAGACCATTGAGTGAACCTGCCCCAAGACCGGCAAGAAAGAGAGGCAAAACCGTAAAATAGGCGACCATAACGAGTAACGTTTCCGCATGCGCCAACGCTACGGCAAATATAGCCGTACTTACGACACCAGCAAGAATAGCGCCACCGAACCCAAGAGGGCCGCGAGAAATAAGAGAAGTTGGCATTCGCAATCTGGCTTAGCCGCCAGCCTTCTTGTCAGCATACGGTAATAAAGCAAGAAACCGTGCGCGTTTAATAGCTTGGGTTAACTCGCGCTGCTTTTTAGCTGAAACCGCCGTAATTCGGCTCGGCACAATCTTGCCGCGTTCAGAAACGTAACGACGCAGCATAGACACGTCCTTGTAATCAATCTTAGGCGCGTTTTTGCCGCTGAACGGGCAGCTTTTGCGACGACCGCGAAAACCGCCAAAGCTGCGACGCTGACCACCGCTGGCGCCGTCTCTAGAAGAGTTTTCTCTCGATGCTTCGGGGGCGCTCATACGTCAGCTCCAATGTCGGGGGTTTCACTTGATTCGCGCGGACCTTGTGTCGGCCGAGGGCGTGAACGATCGCCGCGGTCACCGAAAGAGCGGTCGCCAAAAGAGCGTTCTGATCTTTCTTCTTTACGTAAGATAGCCGAGGGATTGGCGTCGAGTTCTTCGACGCGCACGGTCATGAAGCGCAGCACATCTTCATGTAAACCCATATTACGCTCGAGCTCGGCAACAGCCTGATGAGGCGCATCGAGATTAAACAAGACATAATGGCCTTTTTTGTTTTTCTTGATACGATAGGCAAGGGAACGCAAACCCCATTGCTCAGTTTTTGTAACTTGGCCGCCGTTAGCGCGGACGATTTCCGCAAAACTGGCAGCGAGGGCTTCAACTTGGGTGGCAGGAATATCCTGACGCGCAATAAAGACAGATTCATAGAACGACATATTTCCACTCCCCGTGGGTTAAAACGACCGGGCGCTGGGTTCGGGCCATTCCCAAACACATCAGCCGCCCCGATCAAGCCAGCCTTCAAAAAGGCCAGCAAGGAGCAACAAAGGCGGGCACTATAGCTGGAAAACCAAGCGAAGCAAGGGTCAAACAGCCGAAAAAGGGGCTAGAAAAGGGGCCTGGCTATCCTTAATGCCTCTTATCTCTTGGTGAGATAGAGGATTTTTGTCCGCCACCGCGTTTGAGGCTCACCAATCGACCCCCGGCCTTTGGCTTAGTTTTGCGTAGCGGAAATTTGGCAAGAAGCAGCGGACCACCTACGGGGGATTTTAAATTGAGGCCCGCCCTCTTTTGCAGTGGTCTCTCGTCGGGATCCTCCTCAAAGTACAGCGTTACAGATTTAATGCCGCTGCGCCAGGCGCTGAGCAAAACAGCTTCGTTTGATTGTAAGTGGGCATTTGTCGAAGACAGGCTAAAGGCTACATCACCAGAAACAAAACTTTGCACCGATGCAGCCATACGTATCTGTGCCTCTGCGGATATCGTGTCGGCGCAGGCAAAAATGGCGGCGTGTTTAGCCGAAAGTCCAGGGGCTCCGCGGGCATGACCATGACCGTAACAGAATGTATTTGCCGCCGCGATTTCATCGGCTGTAAAGCCAAGATGGTTTAGCAAATTGAAACCAGGATTTTTTAACCGAGTTTCGGATATTTTTAACTTCTCACGGCAGAACCTATGTCCCAAAACCCAGGGTGTGAAAGCAAGACGAATATCATTAACGTAAGGCAGATAATTCTCCAATTTATCCAGGGCATCGTCATCAAATCCGCGGGCACGCAACAACTGGTGATTGAGGCTTGACCCGCCAACAAGCGTTTTTGCTCCCACGATAAAATCGGAAATCTTTCCACATTCAGCGGGACTAAATCCAAGTTTATTGAGCCCGCAAGAGAGGGCGGATGTTGTCGATCGGTAAAAAACCTCACCATCCTCGGATATATCTCTCGTTAGCGCTTGGAGAGGGCCCAAGCCTTGTGTCATGGCTTCGACAAAAGTGGCAAGGTCAAGCGACACACGAAGAGATGTCGCTTGCGTATGCCGCGAACCTTGTTTTTGAACAAGCTCTAGAGCTTCATCCCAGCGTAGCCGGGCGGCAGCTACGAGCGCCAAATCTGGACAGTCTTCAAGAATAAGGGCTGCCGGGAGTACTGATATTTTTTCGTAATCGCTGAAGTCACCGTAGGCAGCTCGTTTGTGATTACGTAAATTGCGTAATACCACATTATGGCTTGCTTTAAAGGCTGCCGAAGTTCCCAAAAGGCCAGCCAGTTGCGCCGAGGTCGCGTAGGCTTCGGCTGTTATAATTGAGCTTACTGCAGCCGCCGTCGCGCGCGCCGCTTTACCATCGTAAGCCAGCGCTTGGCTCATTAATAAGGGCGCTAGATTGTAAAATCCTATGGCCAGTTCCGTCGACTGATCATCTTCCAGTTCCAAAAATAAGACCAAAAGACGTACGGCGTGGCATAATGTTTCAATATTGATGGTGCCATCATCGCGCTGAAACGCCAGAAGATCTAGCATGCCGCGGCAAAATCGTCCGGAAGCTTTGCCCCAATCGGCCGCGATGTCACTAAATTGCACGGCTACAGTTTTGTTATGCCGGTTCGACGCAACAAACTTCAACCATTTATCGCGACTAACTTTATCGTTACCGTTCAAAACCGCATCTATCGTTGCATTGGGAATGGCTAGGGTTGGTGTGGCTGCGACCTTGTTAAGGCGAGGTGATTTTTTTTCGTCATAGCCATAAGCCCAATTCAAACCCAGCACCGCAAGGCGCGAAGGTTCGATTGCTATAATGCGTTGGGTCAATAAATAGCGAATTTCGTCATAGAAGTTCTGCGCCTCAGCTTCATTTGCAAACAGGCCCTTTTTCCATCCGGCATAGGCCGTGGAACCGGCGACGCGGTCAAAAACTTTTTTGACGCTGTTTTCAGCCGTTCCCCAGTAGTCTTTCCCTTGGCGTTTCCATAACCAGGACGGAAGCGTGTTTTCTTCAACCGGGCGCAGTTCTCTTGGCACGGATTTGACCAAGGCCTGCTCGGTAAAAAGGGCGGCTGCTTCATAGCCCCAGTTAGAGGGACGCTCGGTTGTGGCTAGCCCTTCAGCAACGGGTTCTTCGGGTTCACGAAAATGGATGAGCTCATAAGGCGTGGCGGCGTCGTTGGTGAAGCAACGACCAATGGTTATATGTAACCCATATTTTTTCATGCTTTTGACAGTTGGGCGTTGGATTTAGACAAAAGTTATCCACAAGATGATGTGGTTCTTGTGTTGAATGACACAAAATGTGGTAGTTTTAAAGGGAAAGTTACTAACA
>JABDFY010000050.1 GCA_013286365.1 Alphaproteobacteria bacterium | reverse complement strand
TCAAGCGCTGATCGATCATCGAAGGCGGCTTCTACATGCTTAGCGGCAACGATAGCGGCAGGTGCATCGCTTTCGGGCGAATAAATATGGCAGATATAACCAAGCCTAGCGGCCGCCATGGCCGTCATGCGCCCAAGTTGCCCGCCGCCCAGAATACCTATTGTCGAGCCGGGAGGAATAATTTTCATGCTTTTTTCTTACGCGCCTTTTTTGGCTTTTGCGCAATAGATGCCGTTTGCTGCGCACGCCAAGTTTTGTATTTCTGGGCTAACTTTTTGTCGCCCAAGGCCAATATAGATACGGCAAGTAGACCAGCATTTGCTGCTCCAGCATTACCAATCGCCAAAGTTCCCACCGGCACACCTGCCGGCATCTGGGCAATCGACAAGAGGCTATCCAGCCCGTCCAAAGAGCGGCTCTGCACGGGCACGCCTAAAACTGGCAATGGTGTCAGAGAGGCGAGCATACCTGGCAAATGCGCAGCACCTCCAGCGCCAGCGATAATAACTTTAAGGCCACGCGATGCCGCAGATACGGCGTAAGCAAAAAGGCGATGCGGCGTACGATGTGCTGACACAATTGAGGCTTCAAAAGACACGCCAAAGATTTTCAGCACATTGGCAGCATGCAGCATGGTTTCCCAGTCCGACTGACTACCCATGGCAATACCCACTTGTGTGACATGGGTTTTCTTTTTAGTTTTATGTGGCATGTGGACTTCCCTTCGTAAAAATACAAATTAGCGTATTTTTTATAAAATACATAGCCGGCAAAAATTTGGTGGCTCCTGAAAAATGATACCGTTTGTATTGCATGCCTGCTCTCGAACTTCTGGATTAGAGCCATAAACACCCCATCAAACTCATGCAGGCTGAAGCCCAAGGTTCAAACAACTGTTTTCCGCGTAATTACCAGAAATTCGGATTAGAGAATATCGGAAAGTCGGGTTAAGAAAAAAACACCACCAAAAAGGCGGCAATAAATGAGTAGGTAGTGCTGAAACCTGCAGTTTAAAATTCTTAGAATAGTCAAATTTTGAGATAAGTCGAATAATATGATGAGGAAGGCTTTTACTGGTTTTCCGTTTGCGGTGTGCGCCAACGGATTTATCAGGGGACGCTGTAAAGTGGGTTTTGATCTCCATCGCGCATCACACCATCACAATCCCATATTTGGAATTGCGTTCCAGTCGGTCCGTAAGGATTGGCAGTTCTGATGCTGCCATAGCCCACGTAATCCCAGTCAGTGATGGATGTCGCCCATACATAGGAACACGAGATTGGATGTGCTTGATAGGCACCACAAGTAGTGTTGTATTGTAGGTTATAAGGCGAAGCGGAACATGCTTGTAAACTACCACCCCCGAACGTCCCCGCAACTCCCCAATATGCAGCTCCATATAATGATTGCGAGCCTATTTCATTTGCCACGGGGCGTCCTTGACTCCCAGTATACTCCCAACTCTGTTGAGGGTAATTATATCCTGATGACTGCATAGATATATAGCAATAGTTACCTCCACAAGACCATGTCTCCCAAACCGTAGCCACGGGCGGACCACACGATGCCGTCGCGGAACAGTCCGTCACCGATACTCTGCAATCACTTAAAGCAACTGAAGCTCCATCAGGATTGCGTGTACAGGAGGGGGTGATGGTGCTGGCGGGCTCGCCACAAGCCGTAGGACATGACGATGGGCCACCATTGTAACTGACCGTGTAAGTTATCGCCGTACAAACATTATTCCAGTCCATATAGCCTGAGGGGCAAACAACGACAGGAACTTCTGTTGTCGGGTTTTGCACAGGATCACTGCAGGTCAATGTGTAGGTTTCATTGGTGGTCGGATAAACGGTCTGTGAGCCGCTTGCCGCGGCTACGGATTCCGACAAAGTGCCATCACCGTTCGAAAGCGTGCAGCTAACAGGCGGCGGGTTTGTAGGATTGGGCGGTGGATTGGTAACGGTCCAGATAAGCGTTATCGGATCACCAAGATTAATTGTGGCCGGGTTCCCTGATGGGTTTGTCGTCAAACTCAGTACGACCGGCTGTTCAACATTCACGATAATGTTAGCAATTGACGACACCGTCTTATCACCAGCATCTGTGATTGAATAGCCCACGGCAGAGGTCGTAGCGCCTAGAGCGGTAAAGGGAATGACTGTGACAGAGGCCGAATTTGTAGTGCCATTGGATGCAATCGCATAGCTCGAACTGCCCAAGGAAGTAACGGTGACAGCACCTGTAACTGTAGGCGTTTTGGTTGAAGCGAACGAGGTTCCTGTCGTGTTCGTGACATTGTTGCCGCTAGTGCCATTTAATGTGCTTGTAACGCCCAGTGGCAAAGATTCTTGCGCCGTGGTGGTATCCGATAATGAAGCATCCCAGCTCAATGTCACAGACGTACCTGCTAAGACAGTAATGGTAGAGCCAGAAACAGATCCGATACGCGTTGTGGCAGAGGCAGCTAGCGTCAGATCGGGACCATAAGTTACAACAGGCCACCAACTGGCTGCAGGCGTGGCGCTATCAGCGCTCTCCTGTCCACTCCATAACACTTGAGCATTAATCGTCGTCCATCCGCCATGGCATGTCGTGAATTGAGTACTTTCGGGTGTCGTGGGCCAGATCCCAAAATTTGTGGAGCTATACCAACGGTTATAAATTGTTGGCGCGTTTACGGATGGTGTATCGCTGCAATTAGCCGTTGAATAGGTCGATAGGCCAGCAGTTGATGGTGATGGAACCGTCCACATAGTCGACAGTGGAAAAGGCCGTGAACAATGTACGACCGAAAGAGTGGATGGGTTGTAGCTATAGAATTGTTTCCATTCAAATGCCGAATGAAAAGGTACAAAATTTGAGGCAGCCGTCGCACCACTTGAGGTGTTATCGACATAACGGCAAGCGTTCCAAACATCGATAGGTGCTATGGCACTTCCTGGATCACTTCTCACAGCATTGTAACAACCAGCAAGGCGTACGCAGGCTGTTGTTGAAAAATCGGCAGAGGAATAAACTTCTGTGATTGCACCATTTGTCGAGCCGGTTAAATCCAGAGTGCAGGGATTTGTCGAACCGCTGGTAATATTGCATTGGCCCGTCGTCGTACTGCCAAGGCTATTTTGTGTGTAATTACCGGGTGTATAACTGCCGGAATTTGAGTCTTCCCTGTTATCACTACCTTCGGCCAATGCCTCTAACCCAGAAAAGCACACGGCAGCGGCAATAACGATACCAACCATCAATACAAAATGACTAAAAAATTTTGCCATGACTGCTCCCAGCTGATTTTCTAAATCCTTAAAAACGCACGTGTATAATACAATTTTAAAGATAATATGTTATTAATAGCGAGCAGAATGGTCACATAACAAATCATTTTATATTGTCTTAGTGAAGATGACTGAGCCCTGGGTTTGTTCATATGTTGTTAATATATAAGCACAATTGAACAATCATAAAATTGAATCTATTTTTTGGGCTGACGCGATTTGGACTAATCTGTTGTATCACGAGCTAAATTCGCAATTAACACCTTGTATCGACTCTGTACGGCATATGGTTAAAATTTTTGTACCACCGTCAGAAATACGCCGCGGCGAGCCCCCCACTGCGGCGCCCCAACACCGATACCGGTGCCATTACGCAATTCATAAGGCGTATCGAATAAATTGATCACACTTAAGCGAAGGGCTGTATTATCATGAGGTATCAGATTTAATCTCTGTTCGATGCTTGCATCCACTGTCGCATAAAACGGTAAATGACCGGTGTTTGCAAAGCCATCACGCAATCCGCTCCCGGCGTGGCTATCGAAACCGACGGTTGTGTCATTGAGTATATCGTACGTAGCACCGCCCGACAGCGTGTAGGTTTGGTCATGATCAAGATAAATATAGTGGTTGCTTATGTAGGCTAGTTCGGCAGGATCGTTGAAGTTGAATTGTGCCGAGATGACGTTTTCACCCATGGCGCGAGAATAAGCAAAATTGCCATAGGCTTTAAGCTTTTCGCCAGTATAAGTTGCCGTAATTTCGTCGCCATATATATAACCACGCTCATAATTGAACGGGGTCAAAATGAGTGCCGTGCCGAATTGACCTTCGTCGAGCAAATCATCGACCTGCTTATAATAGGCGTCGTTACCGATCACCCAATGATCGCCCAGCTTTTGGGTTGCGCCGATGTCATACGAGTTTGCACGTTCGGGCTTTACGACCGAATCTTCGGTGACAGTCTGTGCACCAGTAGTATTGGTAAATCCGGCAATATCGGAACTTGAAATCAACTCCATCGGCGGGGGCGTAAAAGTACGTGCATAGCCCCAATGCAGAGTTGTCGTGTCTGTTGCTTTATAAACAAAACCGAGGCGCGGACTGAGTTGGTTGGCGCTGAGATATTGTTCCATATCATCAAAACGCGCCCCGTAATTCATGGTCAAGAGGTCGGTGAGCTTCCATTCGTCTTGCAGATAGATCCCGTAAAGTTGTCCGGATTTATTACGGTTGTCTACAATAGGCGAGGAGACCATATTGTTGCCACCGTTGTCTAATAAAGGTGTGCCGCTACTATTGGTGAGAAAGGCGTACGACGTCGTGGCGGATTGGACATTATCGTTTTGTATCATAAATCCGGCGCGCAGCGTGTGCTCGCTATTGATGCGCCAGCTATTATCATTCTGTAATCCGATAGCCAGGTCGTTATATTGTACATCAGAAGCCAGACCATTATAGATCAAATCACCATTCACGTCTGGCCGGAAGTGAGTTTCCGAGTTGCGGACATAGGGTGCGATCTGCACATCGACACCGTCCGTGCTCCCCTCCCAAGCGGCGGACATGAATTGGTTGCTTTCAAATTGCCGCTCATTGAGATCGGCGGAATTTGGGGTGGTGACACCAGCTATCGAATAGGATGGCGCTTGATTGGGATTGTTGGGGATCTGAAAATAGCTAATGGAATTTCCGGCAGTGATTTGCACCCGTTGCATGGGGTTGATCAGATAATCAGCATAACCAAATTCTTTGTTTTGCTCAGTATGATCGTGTATGGCATTCGCTGTGGATGTTGGATTCTCGATGCCGAGATCAGACGATAAATGGCTTGCCGATAAGAAATAATCGATATTATCTGTTGAGCCCGCGTAATTAAGGTCTTCCTGTAGCGTACCGTTACTACCGCCCATGACGCTAGCCGTTCCGCTATTTTCAAAACTTGTTTTGGTAACAATATCCATCACACCTGCTGTCTTCCACCCGTATTGGGCGGGAAGAACGCCATCCAGCAAAGTGGCGCTCTGAATGATTTGCAAATCCAAAACATCTCCTAAACCGAGGACGCCTTCCGGTAACAAAATGCCATTGAGACGGTATTGTACATTGGCATGTTCGCCACGGATATGCAGTAAACCACTGGCGGCAGAATCTTCGGCAACACCAGGCATTTGCAACATAACTTTGTCGATCGGCGTGTCTTCCCCTTGAGGTAGAGAGTTTATAGTCTGTTGATCCATAGTATAAGCGCTGGTACCTGTCGTAGGCGATAGATCATTGCGCGCCTGCTGCCAGTGAGAGATAACAATATTCATGGCCTGATCATCGGCCATGTTTAAATCCTTATGCACATCCGCATCGCCGGTTATTGTGAGAAGGGTTGAAACGAGCACAACGGTGCCATCTGTGGCCAAAAGGACAAAACTCTCGGCAGGGACATCCGCGAACTGAAAGTGCCCCCCCGCATCGCTTTGTGTCGTTTTGACGATGACCCCCTGTCCATTTTGTAATTCGACTTGTGTTCCTGCCAAAGGACTTCCTCCTTTGTCACGCAGAACGCCATCAACATCGGCCGCCCATACAGGTGACGAAACGAGCAAGACTGCGGCAAGGATGCTTTTTTTCATCAGACGTTTGGATCAAGCAGGGGATAATTGATTAGTTATGTTATAACATCTACGTGCCGCGCGGCACGAAGTCAAGCTGCTAAAAATAGTGATTTAGGAAATTGTTTGCGGGGGTACAGAATGGGAAGACCAACAATCAGCCGGCAGAGCAGGCCTCACATACACCCAAGACCTCAAGTATTTGCTTGCTAGCGGAGAAGCCCAATCCCTGGGCTTCCTTACGCACCATTTGGCTTATTTTTTTATCCGGCGCTTCCATAGCTTTGCCGCACTTGCGGCAGATGAAGAATAAACAATCATGCTCTTCGCCTGGATGTGTACAGAGCACATATGCGTTTTTGCTTTCGATACGAGAAACCAAACCTTCGTTTTCGAGATGCTGCAAAGCCCGATAAACCGTAGGTGGCGCTATGGCGCGACCCAACGTTTTTGTCATTTCGGGAATAATGTCATAGGCACTCATAGGCTGTTTAGCTTTTGATAGAATTTTGTGCACCACAGTCTCATTGGCGTTTAATTCATGTCCCCTTGATTGATGGTAGTGCTCGGGAGGTTTTTTAGACCCTATCCCAGAGCTTCTTTTGCGCGATATTTTACTATCCATAGCCAATTCTCCGTAAGGCATCAGGATATACTTGCTGCTGCACGCTGAATAGAGGATATTGACGTCAGTAAAAAACGCCCCTCAGGTGCCCCTTTGGACAAACAACTCGACCTTTCAACCGACTGGCTAGCCGACGCCCCTCTTACGCCAGATCAAAGACGTGTATGGGATATTGTGCGCGGTGAGCTGATCGCAGCGCGTGGAAGGATTATCGATTTAGATGCACGGCTTAAAGCGGTTGAACTTCAACCGCCCGACGAAAGCATCGCCATCCTTTCCCGCCCAGAATTTAACCGTGAAGTTGCGCGCATGCTGGCCTTAGACGAG
>JABDFY010000049.1:5899-8322 GCA_013286365.1 Alphaproteobacteria bacterium | reverse complement strand
GAAATAGATCCGGATGTCGTTGCGTTGGCGTCTAAATGGTTTGACTATGCTGGTGCATGTGGGGCCCCAAATATCCAAATTGGCGACGGTCGCCGCTCTTTACAAGAAGCGCAGAATACCTTCGATGATCTTATCATAGTCGATGCCTTTACATCGGATGCCATACCTGTACATCTCTTAACGAAAGAGGCCCTACAAACATATTTTGCTCATCTCAAACCGCAGGGCGTATTGCTTATTCATATTTCAAATCGCTACTATGATTTTCTATATCCTTTGAGTAATATTGTGAGCGCATTAAATCTGGACGCCTTGTATAAATTTTACCATCCCCAAAAAGGCCCATCGTTGTTGACCTTCGTTAGCAAATGGGTTGCGATTGCGCGTGACAAGGATACGCTTAAGGCGCTTCGTGATTATTCATGGCAAGAACTGCCTGTGGCCAATGGCGTAGCTTGGACAGATGATTATTCGTACCTTCTATCGGCTTTAAAGCGAGATTAAAGATGCCTAAACGCACCGACATCAAATCCATCTGTATCATAGGCGCCGGTCCCATCGTCATCGGACAAGCGTGTGAGTTTGATTATTCCGGTGTCCAGGCGTGCAAGGCTTTGCGCGAAGAAGGCTATCGTATTGTTTTGGTCAATTCTAATCCGGCGACGATCATGACCGATCCCGATGTCGCGGATGCAACCTACATAGAGCCTATCACGCCTGCCATGGTCACAAAGATCCTCGAACGTGAGAGGCCTGATGCCTTGTTGCCCACCATGGGTGGTCAAACGGCGCTCAATACAGCGATGGCTCTAGCGAACGAGGGGGCTTTGACAAGGCTCGGTATTGAGCTGATAGGGGCTAATCGCGCCGCCATTGAAAAAGCCGAAGATCGCTTTCTCTTTCGTAAAGCCATGGAGCGTATCGGTCTAACATGTCCTAAAAGCCATGTCGTGAAGACCCTCGCCGAAGGACAAGCGGCACTCGCTGAAATTGGCTTACCCGCCATCATTCGTCCGAGCTTTACCTTAGGCGGTACAGGCGGTGGCATTGCCTACAATCGTACTGAATTCAATGAAATTGTCGAAAGCGGGTTAGCGGCAAGCCCCATGCACGAAGTTCTGGTCGAGGAATCCGTACTTGGTTGGAAAGAATATGAAATGGAGGTGGTGCGTGATCGTAAAGATAATTGCATCATTATATGCTCAATCGAGAATGTCGATCCGATGGGCATCCACACCGGCGATAGCATCACCGTTGCACCTGCGTTGACGTTGACCGATAAAGAATATCAGGTTATGCGCAATGCCTCGATTGCTGTCTTACGCGAAATTGGCGTCGATACAGGCGGCTCAAATGTACAGTTTGCCATTAATCCAGATGATGGCCGTATGGTTGTGATCGAGATGAATCCGCGTGTTAGTCGTTCATCAGCTTTGGCCAGTAAGGCAACAGGATTTCCGATTGCCAAAGTTGCCGCCCGCTTAGCTGTTGGTTATACGCTCGATGAACTACTTAACGATATCACGCGCGTTACACCGGCTTCGTTCGAGCCAACAATTGATTATGTTGTTACAAAGATTCCACGTTTTGCCTTTGAGAAATTTCCCGGAACGGATCCTGTGCTGACGACGGCTATGAAATCGGTCGGCGAAGTTATGGCCATTGGCCGCACCTTTCAGGAATCGTTGCAAAAGGCCCTGCGTGGTCTTGAGATCGGCTTAAGCGGTCTTAATGAAATGCGTTCGATGATTGATGCCGATCAGAATAAGCTCCATGCGGCCTTGGCCAGGCCTACGTCCGATCGCATACTCGTCATCGCCGAGGCTTTACGTTTTGGCATGACTGTCGATCAGATCAACGCGATTTGTAAATATGATAAATGGTTTTTAGAACAAATTGCCGAAATCGTAACTGTTGAGAAAGAACTCAAGGCCAAAGGCTTGCCAGGGGACGCTTATGGCTTGCACAAGCTCAAACAAATGGGGTTCAGCGACGCGCGTATCGCTAAGCTTACCAAAAAAAGTGAGCAAGATATCTCTAGCTATCGTCGCAAACTTAATGTGACGCCCGTCTATAAACGCATCGATACATGTGCCGCCGAGTTTGCGTCGCTGACGCCATATCTATACTCCACCTACGAAGGTCATGGGCAGGCAGCGGCGCAGTGTGAGGCGCAACCCTCGGACAAAAAGAAAGTCATCATTCTTGGCGGCGGCCCCAATAGAATTGGGCAGGGGATCGAGTTTGATTATTGCTGCGTACATGCCGTCATGGCCTTGCGTGAGGCGGGTTTCGAAACCATTATGGTCAATTGTAATCCAGAAACCGTCTCAACTGACTATGATACCTCCGACCGACTTTATTTTGAGCCCCTGACGGCTGAAGATGTTATCGAGCTCGTGCGTGTTGAGCAGCGCAAAGGC
>JABDFY010000049.1:1064-5889 GCA_013286365.1 Alphaproteobacteria bacterium | reverse complement strand
GTTTGGAGGCCAAACGCCGCTTAGGCTCGCGCACGCCTTGCAGCAAGCCAATATTCCTATTTTAGGCACATCGCCTGATGCCATTGATCTTGCCGAAGACCGTGAACGTTTCCAGGTGTTACTCAACAAACTCAAGCTCAAACAGCCGCCCAATGGCCTCGCGCGCAGCACAGACGAAGCCGAAGTAATAGCGGAGCGTATTGGCTATCCGCTTGTTATTCGTCCTTCTTATGTGCTTGGCGGCCGTGCCATGGAAATTGTCTATGATATTGAGGCGTTGCGGCGTTACATAACCAAGGCGGTTCACGTCTCGGGCAACAGTCCCGTTCTGATCGACCATTACTTGCAGGATGCTATCGAAGTCGATGTCGATGTCGTTGCCGATAAAAACACCGTGTTTGTCGCTGGTATCATGGTGCATATTGAGGAAGCTGGTATTCATTCTGGCGACAGCTCGTGCGTTTTGCCCCCGCACTCGTTACCAGAAGCGATCGTCAAAGAAATGGGACGCCAGGCAGAATTACTGGCACGTTCAATTAATGTGATTGGCTTGATGAATGTGCAGTTCGCTATCAAAGACAACGAAGTTTTTATCCTGGAAGTTAATCCACGCGCAAGCCGAACAGTGCCGTTTGTCGCTAAGGCTACGGGCGTTCCGATCGCAAAAATTGCTGCAAGGGTGATGGCAGGCGAAGATCTGGCAAGCTTTAAACTCAAAGCCGGTCGGTTCAAACACATCGCCGTCAAAGAAGCCGTGTTTCCGTTTGCGCGCTTTCCAGGTGTCGATGTTGTATTGGGACCGGAAATGAAATCTACCGGCGAAGTTATGGGGCTTGATAGTGATTTTCCACGCGCCTTTGCCAAGGGCCAACTTGCGGCAGGCATGCACCTGCCCATGAAGGGTACTTGTTTTATCTCGGTAAAAAATAGGGATAAAGCGGCCATCATTCTTATGGCGTGGCAGCTGACAGAGCTTGGTTTTTCGTTGATCGCAACAGGGGGAACGGCAGATGCGTTGAAAGCATCCGGTGTTCCTGTTAAACGCATTAATAAAGTTTACGAAGGCCAGCCCCACATCGTCGATGCAATGATTAACGGCGAGGTGGCTATGATGATTAATACGACAGCCGAAAGTGCCCAAAATTTGGCAGATAGCTTCAGTATTCGACGCACAGCTCTAATGAAAGGGATCCCGCTTTATACAACGATACCGGGTGCACGTGCCGCGATTGCCGCCATTTCCGCACTCCAAACCGGAAGTCTTGAAGTTATGCCGCTGCAAATGTATCTTGAGGTGTCCTGAACAAGCTATAGCTGCTTCGGTGCCCTATCTGCGCCGAGGAGGTGTTTTGCTTAATAGGCATGAGGATATAAGGAATAAAAAGCGAAGGTGTTATCCATGACTGACAAGGTTCCCATGACTCTTTTGGGCTATGAGAGGCTCGAAGAAGAATTAAGACATCTCAAAAGTACAGAACGTCCGGCCGTCATTAAGGCGATCGCGGAAGCGCGCGAACACGGCGATTTGTCGGAAAACGCCTCGCGAGCGCCAGAGCTTTATCGAAGGCCGGATTCAGGAACTTGAAGACAAAATCAGCCGTGCCGAGGTAATCGACGTCGCCAAGTTAAGCGGAAAAATCGTGAAATTTGGAGCCACTGTTTCATTGGCCGACGAAGACACAGAAGAAGAAGTGCGCTATCAGATCGTCGGTGAAGATGAAGCCGACATTAAAGCGGGATTGCTATCAGTGACGTCACCATTGGCCCGCGCCCTGATCGGCAAGCAAATCAAAGATACAGTTGAGGTCAGTACGCCAAAGGGTTCAAAATCCTACGAAGTCGTCAAGATCGCCTATCGATAAAACACATGTGCCTGACATATATGGTTCGACAGCGGGGCCCCGCGGTCATTGATCCAATCCGGTTTTGGCCGCGTTGGCTCTAGAATGATGCACGAAATCCAACCCATCATCGATCATATTGGCGATCCTTCGTACCTCGCTCACCATTATGGCAACTTATTCTATCTCATAACTTTCTTATGGACGGCCGTTGAGGGAGAAACTTTCGTCATATTTGCAGGTCTTTTGGCACAAAAGGGTTACTTGAACATTGCCGCGCTCTTTGCGGCTGCCTGGCTCGGCAGTTTCTGTGGCGACCAGATCGTATTTGCGTTAGGTCGCCGCTATGGCCTTCACATATTGGAGCGCTTTCCCAAGATAAAACCGGGCGTTGAAAACGCCATTGGTTGGCTTGAGCATTATGCCGTCATTTTTATTCTCAGTTACCGATTTATGTATGGCGTGCGAAACGTCAGCGGCGTTGCTATCGGCATGAGCCGCTTGCCATGGAAGAAATTTGCACTTTGGAACTGTATAGCGGCGTTCATCTGGGCATTCGCCTTTGCTGGTGCCGGCTACATATTCGGCGACTTTATATCGCAGCTCGGGCGTCATAAAGAAGAAGTCGTCACTTACAGCGTGCGCGAGGCCATGCTTTCAGTACTCGGGTTATTTGCTTTAATCATTGTGATCAAATTGGGCGTGATACAGTTTCATCGCTACCGGGCCGATAAGAATGCGCGCCTCGAGAGTGCCAAATCAGGCGTGCCGCCTGAGCTCTAAAGTATCAATATGCTTTAAGATGTTATGTCGCGATGTTTCACTTACATCCCGAAGATTTAATTCCATGAGGCTCTCATATTCGTAGCCTTCACTATCCAACTGATAGAGCAAACAAACCTCAGCTATGGCGATTTTAAATATAGCAATGGGTGTCGTCGTTTCGCCATTTTCGATATTTGCCCAGTTAGCCCTCAGTACTTCTGACTGTCCTGGCCTGACTAAATCCTGAATATCGTCGCCTCTGGCCTCGCGGATGTGGCGGATGGTGACGCCGACCGCTTTACGCCATAAATCCGATAAGTTCTGCTGAGGTTCAGTTGATGAAGGGAGCGTTAGATTATTGGCCACCAATGTGAGTAGTGGTTTCTTTGTAGATGCCATTAACTGAGCGGATGGCTCTAACAGAGCGCGTCGTTTTTTATTGGCGTAGTGCACGGCATTTGATTCTGATCTGTTGCGCGGGCGCATGGCCAGTAGCTTACTAAATCTGAGTTGGTATTCGGTGTAGCGACCTGGTTCGGAAACGGTGGCTAGTCCCTCGTACCAGTTGTTGGCTTTGATGTAATTACCGACATGATCCCAATCGCCTCGCCACCATCCTCTGAAATGGGCAGGCGACATATTAAGAGCGCTTGCTACATCTTTGACCCGTGTCTTCTCTCTGAGCATTTGCCATATGAGGAAACGTATATCTCCTTCATAACGCGGGCGTTTGACCAAGCCGTCGTTGTAACAAGAAAGAGTGCCGAGATAAGTTGAAACACGGTGTTGTTTTGGCGTTTTTATACATTCTGGGTAATAAAGGTCGAGAACGGGCAGATATTTTTCGTGAAAAAGATCCGTGCGCAGCGTCATCTCACTTCGAATGACTCGACCAAGCGTTGTCGGATGAACACCTATGAGACGCGCGGCAACAGGTACTTCCCCAGGTTGACAACCTAGTCTAACCCAAATGGCGCCGCCTAAATTTTCTAGGCTACGTGGTTCTATAAATTTCATATCCGTAAACTATAAAATAGTTGCTCGATCCTAGAATATTTTATGCAATCACATAATTGTTTCACTTGACAAGAAATTTAATAATTTCATTGAATATTGAGGGCGTAAGTCGCTCTTTTATGCGGCCCTTTCGGACTGTTCAAACTGCAGTGTTGCCAGTCGGGCATAGAGGCCGCCTTCGGCGATTAAACTTTGATGAGTACCGGTTGCTATAATTTTCCCGTGATCAAGGACTAAAATACGATCAGCATTCATAACTGTGGCCAAGCGATGAGCAATGATGAGTGTGCTACGACCCTGCATCAGTTTTTCTAAAGCATCCTGAACGAGGCGCTCGCTTTCGGCATCTAGCGCCGATGTCGCTTCATCAAGAAGTAGCAAGGAGGGATTGCGTAAGATCGCGCGGGCGATGGCGATGCGTTGCTTTTGGCCGCCGGAAAGCCGGACGCCTTTCTCGCCTAAATAAGTGTCGAGTTTATGAGGCAAGCCCATAAGAAACTCATCCGCATGCGCCGCTCGAGCTGCCGCCATCATCGCTTCGCGTGAAGCCTCAGGTTTGCCATAGCCGATATTGTCCCAACCGTTGGTTGAAAAGATGACCGGTTCCTGTGGCACAAGCCCGATACGACTGCGTAAATCATTCGGATCCGTGTCCCTGATATTAAGGCCATCAAGCTTGATGCAGCCCGAAGTTGGATCGTAAAATCTTAAGATCATTTGAAAAATTGTCGTTTTTCCAGCGCCGCTAGGCCCGACAATGGCCACGCGCTCGCCCGGTTTAATCTCAAAACTGACATCTGTCAGCGCGGCAATTTCAGGTCTTGCCGGGTAATGAAACACGACGTGATCGAATTGCAGTTTCCCTTGCGGTGGGGGCAAAGCAAGCGGCTTAGTCGGTACAAGGATCGTCGGCACGACGTTGAGTAGATCAAAAATACGCTCTGTGGCGCCAGCCGCACGCTGCAAATCACCGACGACTTCGCTGAGGGCACCCACTGAACCCGCTACCAATACAGAATAGAAAATAAAAGCCGATAACTGGCCAGGGCTCATCGTGCCGTTCAAGACATCGTGACCACCGGCCCACAGAATGATGCCAATCGCCGTAAAAACAAGCGTGATAACGATGGCTGTCAGTAAAGCGCGCACGCGGATACGCCGTAGCGCTATCGAGACGGCTTCTTCAACGCGCGCGTTGAACA
>JABDFY010000049.1:0-1054 GCA_013286365.1 Alphaproteobacteria bacterium | reverse complement strand
GGCGATCAAGTTCTTGGTGCCCGAAGGCTTGAACTGTGCGAATGCCGTAAATTGTTTCTTCGGCATAGGCGCTGACATCAGCGACGCGTTCTTGGCTTGCCTTTGACAGCTTTCTAACCCTTCGGCCGAAGAATATAATCGGTGTGACGACGACAGGAACGCCAAGCGGCGACACCATACCAAGACCCGTGACGACGACGCGGCGCATGGCTCAGAAGATAAAAGTTTGGTGGGGTTCGGCAGGCATCAGACTAAGATACAGGAAACAGAGACCAAAATACAGATACACATTCCGCGCACGTCTCCTATGACTCAGCCACTATTTAGGCTGCCTTTTTCTGATTTATGTATTCGACAGCGTCCTTAACAGTAACGATCTTCTCGGCCGCATCATCGGGAATTTCGACGCTGAATTCTTCTTCGAAGGCCATGACAAGTTCTACTGTATCCAGGCTGTCGGCGCCCAAATCATCGATGAAACTCGCATTATCGGTTACCTTGGCCGCATCAACACCAAGATGTTCGACAACGATTTTTTTCACACGTTCCGCAATATCGCTCATAGTCCAAGCCTTCTGTTGTGTTATTGACGCAGGCGGCCCTGACAATCAAGCCGACCCCGAGGTTCTTTCCGCCGGGCGGATGAATCAGCCTCGCTTAGAACGCTCCTCTCTATTCTGTGAAGCTCGAGCTGTCCAGAAGATAAAAAGTTACAGGACATTTTTTTGCTTAACGTCATGGAATCATTTGATTTTTATCTCAAAGGAAAAGCATCGTGAAAGGGCTTGCGATGAGCGCCGGCCTGTGGTTTCTAGTGAAAATTCAATTAGTTAGTGCAATTGTTTCATTCAGGGGAACACCTTCATGTCAGCGGATCGCAGCACTTTGCACGGACCACCTGAACACACACCTCCACCCGCTAAACTCGGCCAACTACGCCAAATTTTTCCTTATCTTGAGCCCTACAGGTTAGCCATGATTGGCGCCTTGATCGCTTTAATCGTTGCGGCGACGACCGTCCTCGGCATTGGCAGCGGCCTTCGCGCTGTCATTG
>JABDFY010000048.1 GCA_013286365.1 Alphaproteobacteria bacterium | reverse complement strand
TGGTAATGTTAGCGGATATTACGACGGATAATCTATTTTACCGTGGCGTGCCTTGGGCTGAACGCCCAACCAAAGTTGACCAACTTTCATATCCACCTGCACGCATAGCCAAGCAAGGGCGTGCCAATCGTGTTGGGATGTCTATGTTTTATTGCAGCGTAGCTTCGACAGGCCCATTTCCTGAACTTCGAGTGAAGGCGGGTGACAAAATCGCGCTTTCAGAATGGAGGGTTAAAGAAGGGCTGTGGATGCACAATCTTGGTTATCACCAAGTAGCCCTCCATAAAATCGGGACGCAAAACCTTGCAATGCGCCAGCGTTTAATCTTGCCGATTAAAAATGAAAGTAAGGCAAATGCTCAACTAAGAGGGGAACTATCTTTGGCTTTTACCAAAGATGTAAAAGCAGAGAATGAACATCATTATAAGCTGTCCATAGCTATAAATGAGTTGTTGTACGACAAAGCAGACCCTTTGCCGAAGTTTCCAAACGGGCCTCGACACGATTGTGTTGCCGCCACCGTTTATCCGACAATTCAATTGCGTGGCGATGCTGACAACATTGTTATACGCCCAGAATTTGTCGATAGCAGTTTGGAAATAAAATCCGTTCGCTATGTTTTAGTCGAGGCTGTCGATGAGAAAAGGCCGTTATACACGCTTCGGACAATCGCATTTGCCAACACTTTTTCCGGTAACGATATCGTATGGCAGGATCAGCCCCTTCCTGAAAAGCGCAACAGAAGCCATTTTTATTATGAGAAAGGTAAGTGGTTTCTGCGTGATGATTTCGGAAACATCATCGACGTACATTAGCCTTTATGCGCAGATAAGTTATTCTGGCGACGGCGGCCATAATTTGTTTTGTGGTGTTTGTGCGTTAGCAGAAGGTGATGCTTTTTGAAGCTGTGCGATTGCCTGTTGCCGTTGCATATCCTTGATTAACCTCTCCTGGGCTAGGGCAGTAGGGTAATAAACTCGGCCAAGATCGTCGATGCGTAAGTTGTCAGACAAGCCTATATCTTTTGCCATTACGGCCAGAAGTTTACGAAGACGTTCTTGTTGAGCGTATTGAGGCACATTATTAGCTGTATCGAATCCCGCTAAAAGATCGGCCCATGCATCGCGCACCTCGTGGGAATCGTTAAACACAACATCAATTAAATTGAGCGCCCTTACGCCATCAACCGAATATATCTCTGCTCGTTCTTGCATCAGAGTAGTGAACAAACTTAATTTGTTTTTTCTCACCTCTCCCGATTTCTCGCTTTCTCGGCGCAATTGCTCTGCAAGCATAGCGGCAGAGGTGGGGATTTTCCATGCAGCATAAGCAGCGAAGCCAGTTGCAAACATAATGCAAACAGAAGTTATAAGATTGTATGTTTCTGCATCAGTCATTTAGGTCACGCAGTTTGACAAATTTAACATTCACGGGGCCGTGCTTTGCCTCGACCCTGACGAATGGCAATTCGAGAAAATTTGCTGGTATGGTGAATTGTAGCTGATGACTGTCGGCCTCCGGGCCGGTTCTTACTCCTTGCACCAGTAATGCGTTGGGCGGGTAAGCGACGGTTAGGGTGACTACAATCTGTTTATTATCATCTTGCTTATAACTTCCATCGTACTTTACTCCGCCAATATCTACTCCCGTTAATTGGTCATTTCTGAACACGAGCATGACAAACCCTTGGCCGGATTTGCCAGAGAGGTAAGCAGAATAAATGCCGTTCAAATTGTCCATGAAGTTCACTAGCCTTCTTATAAGCGGCAACATCTTTGTGGGTCAATTTGTAGGGCAATTACCCTGAATGAATCCAAGTCTTTGATTTGACTCAACTTTCATCAAAATAATGGCGGAGAGAATGGCATACAATTCACGAAAAGCCTACTCCTGTAAGGTAAGGGTCACAGGTTCAATGAAACCCTCGCAAGAATTTCTTAGCAGGCTATCCAATATCCTAGCAAAATGAATTTCGTGGGCAAACACCATTTCTTGCTCGCGTCGCCGCTCTAACTATTTGATTTTATAGGTGCGTGCCCGTAGCTCAGCCGGATAGAGCATCAGTTTCCTAAATCAGTATTCAAATTATGCCCTGAAATTTAACGCTGCCTAAACACCAGCGCTACCTGCTGACGCCTCGTTCCCCTGGAACGGGGCGTTTTGATTCTGACTTCCTCAAACTTTGGGGGCAAAGCACATGAGCCAAAAGCCCAACAATTTTCCTGGGCGACCACTTACGGTTAGGTCACTGGCCGCACATTGGAATGTATCGAAAACCCAAATTTACAACCTGATTCATAGCAATGCGATCCGTTACCTGCGGATCGGCAAAGCCATTCGCATACCAATTGATTCTGTCAAAGAATATGAGGAGGGAGCATGTCACGGGACAGCGATAAGTACAGATTGTGGAAGCACCCAATTGGAACCATTTACGTCATATGGAACGAGCCTTCAGACCCCGCAGCAAACCGTTTCAAGAGGCAAACCAAACGCGTTTCAACGGGGACAACAGATTGGGACGAAGCAGAACAATTCCGAGCCCAATTCATAGCAGGATTAAGCAATGCCGCACCACAAGCTGAACCCACCATTGGCTACTTGCTTGAACGCTACCGCAATGAGCATGGGCCAACCACCCGTTGTCTGGAAACAATTGATTATCACCTTAAAGCACTCCTCCCGTTTTTTGGGCAACTGTTGCCAAGCCATGTAACCAATAAGCTACTTATCCAATATGCGAGCGAGAGCCAAAATTCTTCAGGCACAATTCTGCGTCAGCTTCGGACTTTAAGCGCAGCGATGCACTACGCAGAGGGTAATAAGTGGATTGGGCCGGTGCCCCGTTTTGCAATGCCTGTTAGTGCCCCACCGCCGCGCGATTTATGGTTGACCAGAGAACAGGTGGGATTGCTGATTGAGAAAGCCAAATCGCCTCATATACGTCTATTCATATTGTTTGCGGTTTCAACTGCTGCGCGGTCTGGAGCGATACTTGAATTAACATGGCAGCAAATTGATTTCGAGAAACGGCTGATCGACTTTGGAAGGGGGTGGGGCAAAAAGCGCCGATCCGTGGTTCCAATGAATGAGGATGTTTATACCGCGCTATGCATTGCGAAAGAACTAGCCCAAACCGATCATGTCATTGAGTTTAATTGTAAGCCTTTAAATTCTATCAAGGGCGCGTTTAGAAAGCTTTGCAAAGAAGCCAATATAGAGGCTTCCCCGCACGTATTGCGGCACACAGCAGCTACTTGGCTTGTCATGGATGGTGTACCGCTTAGAGAGGTCGCCAGACTGTTAGGGAATAGCGAAAAAATGGTCGAAGAAGTTTATGGCAAGCATTCGCCGGATTATTTGCGCCGCGCTGTCAATGCGTTAAGCCTAAAAAAGCCCCCCGCATTACAGCTGTAATGCGTTTTTACTTTCATCAAAGATCTAAGCCATTGATTTTGTTGGTCGGAGAGAGAGGATTTGAACCTCCGGCCCCTGCCTCCCGAAGGCAGTGCTCTACCAGGCTGAGCTACTCTCCGAGCACTGGAATATGGCGTTATAGCGAGCTCGGGTAGAGGGCGCAATCAACCTCTGAAAAGCGCTAAAACTCCCTTTCAACGGTAAAATCAATAATATCGAGAAGGCTTTTACGTATAGGGTGATCAGCAAATAGCCCAAGGGCATCACGGGCGATGGCTCCATAGTGTCTTGCGCGGTCGATAGCATCCCGCAAGGCATTATGTCGCTGCAGGAGGTCTTGTGCATGAGTTAGGTCTCCGTCACGTTGATCCTGCTCGTCTAATGTGCGATGCCAAAATGCGCGCTCTGCTTCGTTACCACGATGAATGGCTAGAATAACAGGTAATGTAATTTTGCCTTCCCGGAAATCATCACCTACTGTTTTGCCGAACTGTAGTTTTTCCGCCGAATAATCCAAGACGTCGTCTACAATTTGAAAAGCTATGCCGAGATTAAGGCCAAAAGTGCGTAGAGCCTCCTCTTCAACAGCGGGTCGTGCACCGACAACCGCGCCAATGCGGCAGGCAGCGGCAAATAGTTCTGCCGTTTTGGCGCGAATGACTTCTAAATAAGACTGTTCACTTGTCGTGCTGTCGTTTGTTGTTGTTAATTGCAGGACCTCGCCTTCAGCAATGATAGCTGAGGCATTTGACAAAATACGCAGGACGTCAATCGAGCCATCTTCTACCATGAGCTGAAAAGCGCGGCTGAACAGAAAATCCCCAACAAGCACGCTAGCTTGATTGCCAAATAATGCATTTGCCGAAGGTCCGCCACGGCGCAAGTCGCTTGCGTCAACGACGTCGTCATGTAGCAGCGTAGCTGTGTGAATAAACTCTACGCAGGCAGCCAACTTATGGTGTCTTGAGCCCTGATAACCGCAAAGTTTAGCACTCGCGAGTGTAAGTATTGGGCGCAATCTTTTACCGCCAGCAGCAATGATATGCCCAGCTAGCTCGGGCACGAGAGGGACGCGGCTTTCCATACGTTGGATGATCAGCTGGTTAACCGCCGCCATGTCTTCGGCAACTAAGGATGACAATACTTCCAAGGCCTCGCTATGTTGACGGCGATGGACTTCGCGCTGCTTTTCGAGTGGAATAATGGTAGCCATTAAAGCGCCTATAATATTATGCCGGGCCCGGAGTATAAACGTTACCCTAGAAAAAGCTATGGTCTGAACATGAGGCTATTCGCATATGCAAACTACGATTGATGGACTTCTCAACCGGCGCGTGATGCTTGAACAGCCGGCAAATGGATATCGGGTTGCCGTCGATACTGTATTGCTTGCCGCCTCCGTGCCTGCAGAGCCCGGTCAAAAAATCATAGATCTTGGTTGTGGTGTCGGCGGCGCTATGCTGTGTGTGGCCTGTCGTGTGCCAAATGTCATTCTTACCGGGGTCGAAATTCAAGATGACTTTGTCGGTATGTGCAAACACAACATTGCAAGAAATGCATTTGCGAAGCACGTGAACGTGTTCGGTGCGGATATAACAGATCTACCCGAACGGTTGAACGATATCTTTGATCACGTCATTATGAACCCGCCTTATCATGACGAAATCCGGCATGATGTTTCTGTAGATGAACAAAAACGTAAGGCAAACGCAATTCGGGAAGGAGAGCTCGATTTGTGGATTGAAGCAGCAAATAATCTACTTCAGAGCTCAGGTGTGATGACCCTTATCTATAGAGCGGACAGGTTGAATCAAATTTTGGACCTGCTGCATGATAAATTTGGATTGGTTGAAGTCTTGTCCCTAAGGTCAAAAATAAGCCTGCCGCCCAAACGAATCATTGTTCGTGCCCATAAGGCAGGGGATTTTCACGCACAATTTTGCCAAACTTTGACTTTACATGAAGCAAACGGAAGTTATACAGAAGCAGTCGAAGGTGTTTTAAGACATATGAAGCCGATGGAATTTGTACATGCGTAAGCAGCAATATATTATTACCATTCTTGGTTTAGTGTTGTGCCTTGGGTTAGGGATCGAGGCGCACGCAGAGATAAAACCTCATTTGATCCAAAAGTCTCAAGAGGGGGGGCAGGCCGCGCAGCAAATTTCGGCAATAAAACCGGTTGTTGCAAATTACGATATTTATGTCGGTGGTCTTCATCTTGTGATGGGTGAAATTACCTTTTATCAAAGCAAGGGGCATTATCTAGCGCATGTCAAAGCTCAAACACAGGGTTTCTGGTACCGCATTTTTCCATGGAATGCTGAAGTAAAGTCAGAGGGACACATTGTTGCCTCGCGTTTCTTGCCTGTATCCTATAGCGATTACAATCTATGGAACAAAAAACCAAAAACCGTTTCAATGAGTTTCGACAATAAAGGTATGATCAGCACAACATTTGTGCCTGAAGACCATGACAAGAACCAAGAGCCTGTCAGTCCCGAGCAACGCCGCGGATCGCTCGATCCTGCAAGCGCTCTTTTGCAAATGTTAGCTAATCTGACGGTAACCAAAAGTTGCGCTCAAACTGTGCCGGTATTTGATGGCAAGCGCCGCTTTGATTTGATCGGTTCGGATAATGGCTCTGACGAACTCGATGACAGCGAACTTGGTGTTTATAAAGGCGATGTACGCCTGTGTGACGTCACATTTACGATGATTGCGGGTGATTGGAAGGAAAAAGACAGCATTAAGGGCCGTTTCTGGCAGCATAGTGATGGCGAGAAAGGTCGTGAACCATTTCACATTTGGTTGGCAGCCCCCGCACCTGGATTGCCCGAAATGCCTGTCCGGCTTGAAAGTACCAGTTTTTGGGGCCTCGTTGTTATTCATCTGACCGGTTGGCGTCCCGCCCACCTAGATGAGCTGAAACCCTAGCTCGTTAAGCGCCTGCGGCAGCTTATCAAATCCACTAATGATTTTGTCGGCACCAAGGCCTTCGATACCATTGCCATAGCCGTGAGCCACGACAATGCAAGGGATGCCAGCACCTTGAGCCGCAATTACATCGTTTGACCCGTCACCGACCATGACACAACGACCGGCTTCAATCCCAAGGTTTTCAATAACGCCACGTATATGGTCGGGGTGTGGTTTATGAACTGGAAATGTATCGCCGCCGGCAATGAAAGAAAAATATGAATGTAATTCTAATTGTTCCAACAGTCTCCGCGTCGATGCCTCTTGTTTATTGGTGCAAATACCAAGTTTAACCTTGGCTGTACTGAATAGTTCAAGGGTTTCGCGCGCCTGGGGGTAAATCTGCGCTGGATCGGGCTTGATGCCACGGTAATGGCCGATAAATTGTTGATAGAGAGCAAAAGAGTCAATTTTGGTTCGCTGGCCGCCATCGGTTGCCAAAAAAGCCCTTTCCATCATGGCCAATAACCCATCGCCGGTCATTTTTTTGACTTCATTGATTGTTAATTCACGGCGGCCATGGTTCTTAAGCAGATGATTTAGGGCCTGGCGGAGATCAGGAGCGCTATCGATTAAGGTTCCATCTAAATCAAAGATCAGACCTTGTAATTTCGGCATCTAACACTTCCCCTTGGCGACAACATAATGAATGTGGCAGAAAAGCGCTATGGCTGAAAAGAACAAACCCGAACTTCCATCTCTCGCCTGCGTCATTCTTGCAGCAGGGCAGGGAACGCGGATGCGCTCGGAATTACCCAAAGTTTTGCATCCTTTAGCGGGTGTGCCAATGATCAAGCATGTTCTGAAGGCTTGTGCCGAACTTAAGCCAGAACGGATAGTTGTGGTTATTGGCCCCGGTATGGACGCTGTCGAAAATGCCGTTAGTCCAACCCCTTGTGTTGTCCAGTTTGAGCCTCTTGGCACCGGTGATGCCCTCAAAGCAGCCCTACCTCAGCTAAAAGGGTTTAAGGGAGACGTCATCGCGTTGTTTGGCGATGCACCTTTGGTCACACGCGAGGCTCTCACAACCCTGCAGCGCAAGCGTCAGGAAACAGATGCCACCGTTGTTGTTGCAGCTTTTAAGCCTGAAGACACTTCGCCTTATGGCCGGTTGGTGCTCGATGGCAAGGGTGAATTAGCGGCAATCGTGGAAGCCGCTGATGCCGATGCCGATGAGTGTGCCATAGCACTCTGCAACGGCGGGATCATGCTGTTCGACGCTGCAAAATTGCCGTCTCTCTTAGATCAGCTTCGTAATGAGAATGCCAAAAAAGAATTTTATCTGACGGATTGCGTGGGACTTGCGCGCGCAGGTGGTGATATTTGCGCCGTGGCCATTATGTCGGCAAATGAGGTTCTTGGTATTAATACGCGCGTTGAACTTGCACACGCTGAAAAGCTTATTCAGCAGACAATTCGCAGACAATTTATGTTGCAAGGTGTTACCTTAATCGACCCAGACACAGTTTATTTCTCGGCAGACACAAAAATTGGTCGAGATGTCGTTATAGCCACGAATGTTTATATTGGTCCTGGCGTTGAAATTGCTGATCGCGTCCAAATCAATTCTTTCTGTCATCTTGAGCAGGTACGCGTTGAGGAGGCGGCTATAATCGGACCATTCGCCCGCCTGCGGCCGGGATCGGTAATTGGTGCGGGTGCCCATATTGGCAACTTTGTAGAAATTAAAAATACAGAAGTTGGCCAAGGCGCAAAAATTAATCACCTCAGCTATATCGGTGATGCCTTCGTGGGGTCGAAGGCCAACATCGGCGCTGGTACGATTACATGTAATTATGACGGGTTTCGCAAGCATTTGACGCATATCGGTGCCAATACATTCATCGGCTCCAACACAGCTCTTGTAGCCCCGGTCAAAGTTGGTGACGGGGCTTACATAGGTGCCGGTAGCGTTATCACAATGGAAGTGCCAGCCAATACTTTAGCCGTTGCACGCGGGCGGCAAGCCAATATCGAGGATTGGGCGCGCCGCTTCCGTGAACAGCAAGCGGCACAAAAAAAAGAAGGATAAATTTTAAAGCTTATTGAAGAGTAGGCGCGGGACGCGGCATTTGGTGTATGGCTATGCCTTGCATAATCTCAACTTCAACTCTCCGATAAGGTTCGTGTATGGCGGATGCGGGACCTAAAACGGTATAAGTCAGATATCCATGTCTTGCCGTGTTGACCAAGGCTCTTGCATCCACGCAATTATTATTGACTTTGATCGGGCTTAATTCGCGTGTGTTACCGCATGATGGATCAAAAAATTGCAAATCGTCAGGCAATAGTCGTGCAGTTCCACATATATACAACAGAGGGCCCGTCTCACTATCGGACACGACAATAAGCATAGCGTATTGAGGCGAGATACCGGCTCTTGCTGGCCTTAAATCATCCGCTAATGGAATGTTGTGGTCGTCCGACTTGTACCATTGTGTGAGATCCCGCTGATAGGTATCCCATTGGTCCTTCAGCCCAAAGCTCGCTATACAAGCGATCATTTTATCTTGCTCGTCAGGCTCGAACAGAGAAAAAAGCCGGTAGGCGGCGTTTTGGGCTGAAACCTTCGTGGGCATAATGTGCCCTTCCATGCGGTATAATGGGTATAAAATATCGCATACACCACTATATGAATGATTGCCGGACTGCAATATCCACTTATGACATTTTTATTAACCATAACTTGGCGAAA
>JABDFY010000047.1 GCA_013286365.1 Alphaproteobacteria bacterium | reverse complement strand
TAATTACCTTCAAACCATATCACGCGACTGTCACCTTCGAAGGCCAGCATATGGGTGGCGATGCGATCCAGAAACCAGCGATCATGGCTGATGATAACGGCGCAGCCGGCAAAATCTACAAGTGCATCCTCGAGTGCGCGCAATGTATCGACGTCTAGGTCATTTGTTGGCTCGTCGAGGAGCAGAACGTTGGCGCCTGATTTCAGCATTTTTGCCAAATGGACGCGATTGCGCTCGCCGCCTGAAAGTAAGCCAATCTTTTTCTGTTGATCAGGTCCCTTAAAGCCGAAAGCCCCAACATAGGCACGACTGGGCATAGATTTCTTGCCCAATTCTAGGATGTCGTTTCCACCTGAAATTTCTTCCCACACATTTTTATCGCCGTTTAAGCTGTCACGACTTTGATCAACATAACCTAGTTTAACGGTATCTCCGATACGAAGTTTACCCCCATCGGGCTTTTCGGCACTTGTAAACATCCGAAAAAGAGTTGTCTTGCCGGCACCATTGGGGCCGATAACGCCGACAATGCCGCCAGGCGGTAATTTAAAATTTAGATCATCAATTAATTGCTTGTCACCAAACGACTTCTTTATATGCTCGCCTTCGATCACCATATTTCCGAGGCGTGGTGGGACAGGAATAATAATTTGCGCTGTTTCGGCCGATTTTTCTCCACCTTTTGCCAAAAGATCATCATAAGCAGTGATGCGCGCTTTGCTCTTTGCGTGACGCGCTTTCGGCGATTGTCTGATCCAATCCAACTCCCGAGCGAGTGTACGCTGACGACCTGTTTCTTCACGTGCCTCTTGTTCCAGGCGTTTCTGTTTTTGTTCGAGCCAGGAAGTATAATTGCCCTCGTAGGGAATTCCTTGGCCACGATCGAGTTCGAGAATCCAGCCAGTAACATTATCCAAGAAATAACGATCATGGGTAACCATGACAACTGCGCCAACGTATTGCGCAAGATGGGTTTGTAACCAGGCGATGGACTCAGCATCTAAATGGTTTGTTGGCTCGTCAAGCAGAAGAAGATCGGGTTTTTGTAACAGGAGACGGCACAGTGCGACGCGTCGACGTTCACCGCCGGACAGCTTAGTTACATCAGCATCACCTGGAGGACAGCGCAGAGCGTCGAGGGCAACTTCAATTGTGCGACCAAGATCCCAGGCATTCGCAGACTCAATTTTTTCTTGCAAGGCTGCTTGTTCATCAATCAGTTTTTGCATCTCATCAGGATCTGTTACTTCGCCGAGTTTGTTACTGACCTCTTCGAAGCGATCGAGCAATAATTTGGTTTCGGCAAGACCGGCCATAACATTTTGTTCCACCGATAATTTGGGGTCGAGCTGAGGCTCTTGAGGCAAGTAACCGACTGTAGCGCTCTCGGCACTCCAAGCTTCGCCGGAAAAATCTGTGTCAAACCCAGCCATAATTTTTAGCAGTGTAGATTTGCCAGCGCCATTTGCGCCCAGAACGCCAATTTTTGCGCCAGGAAAAAAAGATAGCCAGACGTTTTCTAGCACTTTCTTGCCACTCGGCCAGGCCTTGCTTAGACCCTTCATCACATAGACATATTGATATGCTGCCATGTCTTATAGGTATCAGGAGTAGGCTTGGTTGTGCAATGGCGCCATTTAGATCGTCAAAAACGTGTTACTTGAAGCAAAAATTAGCCTCAGCTACAACACTGGACTGCCAATAGCTGGAACAACTTATGTCCCCTTC
Organism: Alphaproteobacteria bacterium; assembly: GCA_013286365.1. Taxonomy (GTDB): domain Bacteria; phylum Pseudomonadota; class Alphaproteobacteria; order UBA9219; family UBA9219; genus JABDFY01. The sequence goes on along the minus strand of JABDFY010000047.1, from coordinate 7,797 downwards.
GTCTAGAGGCCTAGGACAACACCCTCTCACGGTGTGAACACGGGTTCGAATCCCGTAGGGGACGCCACTCGGGATTTCCGGGTAGTTGAGCGAATATCTCGAATGGTTTTCTCAATGTATATCTGAGGGTTGGGCCCTCTAATTCTAAGTTCGCAAACACGAATCCGAGCAAACGGCGTCTTTGATCGGTTTGCGAACTCTCGAACAAATTGTAGCTTTTGGATACGAGAGTTATTAACTGGCAAAGCGCATCCTTAAAAAGGTCGTTGGCCTTGTGATTTTCATTTAAAAGGCAATTTAACGCTATGCCGTTCCGCCAAAGTGCGGATGGTTTCAGCAGCAGATTCACGCCGGGCGTGATGATTCATATTCATAGTCGTTTTGACGCCGTCTACGCTTCTACAAAACGGATTTGCAAGCGCGTACCCGTTGCCTTAGCTATCTTGAGTAGAGTTGCCGTACTGGGTGGCTGTCTGCCACTTTCCATGCGGGCAATCATAGGTTGAGTTGTTTTCATTTTATGAGCCAGTTCTTTTTGGCTGAGTTTGGCTTTCATCCGTGCTTCAATAAGCGCACCGGCAAGTGCGTACTCGGGCTCAAGCGCGTCATACGCTTCCCTGAATTTCTTGCTCTTGAACCATTTCTTACTAACTTCTCTGACAGTTCTCATAGGTATCCAAGCTCCTTTGCTCGTTTTAAGGCTAACTCAATAACTTCTGGCGGCGTTCTCGGCGTCTTTTTCACGAACGCATGCAAGACAATCACGCGTTTGCCGTGTGCTGCAACATAAGCAGCGCGGGCAATGCCATCTCTGCCGCGCATGCGCATTTCCCATAACTTACCCCGCAAATGTTTGACATAAGGCTCATGCACTTGCTCGAGGCCATATTGCTCAACCATATCGACAATACGCAAAAAGTCCGCTCGCACATCGTCGGCCAATTTACCGACTTCCTTCTCGGCCCGCCGGTCGCCATAACTAACGACCCAACCACTTGGTGTATTATATACCATATTTGTTATCCTCATTCAAGCCCAATAAAAACCAGGCCGGGGATCGGAGCGACGATGGTTACTTCTTTTTAACCTTCTTACTTACGGACTTCATTTCGATTATTTTGCCTTCAGTTCGTGGTTGCTGGCAATAGCGTGCCCAGCTTTCCATAAGAAGTCTGCGCTTTTCAAATAAGTCGCTTCGACGATAGGCAGCTTCAACACGGCTTTGTATGGCATGCGCCAATGCAGCTTGCCAGCAGGTTTTCCAGATGCCCGCGCCAACGCGCCGGATTTTCGCCCTGGCGGTATTCCCTGACCTTGGCCCAATCAAGAATGCATTCGATACGGCCTCTCAGCCTTTTAGCGGTTTCCGTTTTCTTCTGCCAGATAGGTTCCAGCACTTTCATAATCAGGGCTGTATCAATCTCCTGCACAGGTAATTTGCCTATGATCTTATAGGCATGTTTTGCCAAAGACTGATCCCATTGCTTGGCATGACGTTCCTGCCGCCAGCTGGCTTTATGGGCTTCGATATAGGCTTTGGCACAGGCTTCGAAGGTGGTGCCTTTGGCGGCAGATAATCTTGCCTGTGTTTGTTCTGTCTTTTTGGTATCCAAAGGATCAAGTCCTGCAGCCAGTATAGCCTCAAAGCTTGCCGCGGGTCTCCACAGGATATAGCTGACGTTGCTGCTCTGCGAGCCGCTGCCTCACTTATCACGACACCGCAAAAACGAAAACATCGGCACCCCAAGTCCGAGTAATGTCGTACAATTCAGCCTTTATGGTTCTTTAAGGTTAATCGAATGGTGCCATGTTTGAAGTGACCCCCGAAAGTTGGACACAACTTCGGGGGTCACTTCACTTTCATCCTCAATGGTACGCCAATACAGATACATTTCATTCAGAATACCAAATTTATTTCTGCGAACTTTTCGCTCTTCGCAATGTTGACCTCGATCCTCTGGCAGTAGAAGAGATAACGCTTTTTGTCTGTTTGACGTACAATGTCTGGATTGCTTTGGCTTGAGCCGGAAAACCCAAATCGTTTGGCGTGTAGTTTGTTTGCCGGTGTGAAGTAAGATCAATCGTGACGCTGTCATCAGGAGTTTTAACTCGATCGCCATCACTGGCTGGATGATATTCAATACGTAACTGATCGAGATCTACGATAATGCGCAAATATCCATAATTCAGATCATCATAATTTTCGAGCGTAACCTGGTCTTCGCTATCTGTGCCTTGTTGCACGATCTGGGGTGTACGTAATGGCATGGTACCTTTAGGCCCAAGTTTTTGGACATTATGACCACCGTTGCCACAAACAATGTAGGGAATATCTGTTCCATCGGGCCGATGCCGGGTGAAGCGCTGATAATTATGAGCATGACCCGCCAGCACAGCATGTGGCCAGATCCCAACTGAAGCACAAATTGCATCCATCTGCTGGCGCATGATGGTGCTGGATGCGTGTTGCGAACCAACGGCATAAGGCGGGTGATGATGTGCAAACAATAGCGCACCTTGGTAATTTTCTTTTTTTATTCTCTGCAGTGCTGTTTTTAGAAAAGTAAGCTGAGCATTGCCAATAACAGTATTGGCGATTACACCTGGGTCTTCCAACGTATTGCTGTAAAAAACCAAAATCCGCACAAAGGGTGCATCGAAGGTAAAGAAAACACCTGGCTGAATTTGCGCCGTGCGCGATAATCCGCCGGCTTCGGGTGTTACAATGTAACCATTTTTTGGGTCAGAACAGAAATTACGCAAATAAGCATCCAAACTTTGTGCATGGGCCAAGGGTGAGATCATACCATCGTGATTACCGGCGGCAGCCAACACCGGCGCTGGGTAGTCGCGATAAGGATCGTAAAATTGGTCGTAATAATATTCAGTTTCGCCGAAATTATAAACGATATCACCTAGCAGAAAACAAAATTGCGGAATTTCCTTAGGATTGCTTTCTTGAAAATCACTGATCATCTTGTCAGTGACTTCATTTTCAGTTTTTGGTCCACGCGTGCTCCCACAATCACCGGTGGCATGAAAAGCTATTTGCTTGCGCCGAGCGATGGCTGTGATTGCGCTGGTGTTATTTCCAAATACTTCTGTCAAAGTGAGACGTGGCTCTGGTAGCTCTCGCGGCAAAGGAAAGGGCATTGCCTGCAGATGGTGTTCGGCATTTAATTTATCGATGATTTTATACGCTGCATTGTCTGATGGGTGCTTGATCTTGAAAATCTTTGGATCCGGGGTCGGCTCGGGTTGTGCAAAGACAGGATGCGCAAGTCTTCGAGCAGCAGCAGGTTGGCCGACTTTGGACTTCTTTATGGAGATTTTTGATTTGCGCGCCATTTTTTCTTTCCCGATAGCTCGTCAACCCCCGTACGATGCACATTAAATCATTTGAACGCGAACGGGAAGTAATCCCTCATTGATCCTGGCCTCAATGGCAAAATATTCTCTAAATTCTGTATCTGATCCCTAAAATATGTTCTCATTATGCATATATTGTATCCGGAGGGCACGCCATCGGATTTACTGGCAATTTATCGGGGAGAATTTGCTGGAAGAGGCATTTTTTATGCATTTGTTGCCACCGCCATCGATGATAAAATCAGCATTATATGCCGCGTTGGGACTTCCATCATCAAAATTAAAAGAGCCTTCCGAACCGAAGTCGTTATCACGAAATACATTATTTATTAGCACAACTTTTTTCGGCATGGTTTCTGCTTCATCATAGTAAGGATGAAATTGCGGTGTTCCCGATGTACGCACAGATTTGTTACGACTGATAGTCAAGCTGTTCTTTTGAATACTCATCGATGGTTCATATATAGGCAATGAGATTGCAGCTCTTTTGGTGCCAGCTGGTGGACGAAGCCTGTTTCCCGAGAAGATGTTATTTGTGAAAAGAAGTGCCGTATCGGCGGGCATATCGTACTTTGCGGGGCGTAATCCACCAATACGATAATACAAAAGCATTTTGTCGCATGTAACATCGTTGTCAGCAAATAAATTGTCCACTAGATTTGAGTAATACCAGCCGCCAAATCCTGCTTGGCACAAATTTTTGATCCTGTTCGATGTTATTTTTACATTTGTAAGTTGGCCAAGATTCTCGATACCCATATCGAATACGTCATTGATGACATTATGATCGACAACGGAATCACTTTCGTCCTCTAATAAGATCCCATCATCCGTCGCAGCTTTTTTGCTTCCATCAGACTTCACGCCAAGGCCCCCTTCAATGTTGTTGCCGCTATACGTGTTGCGCTGTCCTCCTAGCTGCGACATGATCAGGGCCCAGCAGATATCGTGAGATGGGTCAGCGGGGCATGTAAACGCATTGTTCTCCAAGATCGTGTCAGTAACATGAATTTGTTCCCACATCGCATAGAAGATATTTTTCTGTATCGTTAGATGGTCGACATAGCTGGCAGCGATGTAAGTCAAGGCGTTGCGATTGGTGCGGGAGAACTGATTATTTTCAAAGACCCCGTAGGAACTCTGCTCGATCCGTACAATTTGTTCGAGGCCGTCAAAATGACAATTGCGAACATTAAAATTTTTCATACGTGCAATCTCTAGCGCTGGCGGTGTTTGATACCCACCGGAATTGGACACTTCAATTGTGTGTCCATGACAGTCAAGTGTTACGTCCGTTGTATCATGAAGAACCAGACAAGCTCCCCCCAGCGCGCCGTGACTGGTAATATCATTTTCTATATCGTAAGTTCCTGGTGATGCAATAACACCACAAGTCGATATTGCATTGTCACTGAAGGCGAGAGCCGGATATAGAATGACAATCAATAATGGTGCGACCAACAAAACCAGTCTTACGGGCCATCGACTACTGATAGAATAACATTTCATGTGCTTAGCAGTTTGTCACTTTAACTTAAATTCTGGCATGTGCGCTATTTGGCGAGCCTGTTAGTGATAGCAGATTTAGGCTTAATTGGCAGACATAATTCCCCAAAATGCGTTCTAATTATACCTAGTAGTGGACGCTGACCAGGTATAAAATCGTGCACTAAATTCCGTATACTTTTTTGCTTGCCACTCAGCTTTTGTGGCCTAAGTCGGCAATTGTTTTCATTACTTAATTTTCATTTACAGCATTTTGAGAAATACGTAATGTTTAAGCAATTTGTTAATTTTTTTGCTTATGACATAGGCTAAATTTTAGCACCTCGCAGCGTTAGGAGATAAGAATGCCTCAAGCTACCGACAGTCAAATCGCCATGTGGCGGGGCGCCATTGCCCTTGCTTGGGCGGACAGAGGCATTGACGAAGGCGAGAAAAAAAGACTGTTAGAATATTTCAAAAATAATATTTATTTATCTGATAGCCAACGTGTACAATTGGTAAAAGACATGGATCAGAAAATTGAGCTCGCAGATGTTTGGGGATCTATAACGAATACCCAAGATCGAGCGCATTTGATTGATATCGCACCCTCGTTATTTGCTACGCATGGCAGCCCTACACGTAGAGAAAAGGCCGTCTACGATAAAATGTATGCTGACCAGATGGCGACGATTAACACCAAAGAGCTTGAAAGTGAGTATGGCAAAGTTAGAGCGGAGATCCCGCTTGAACAAGCGGAAGAAGATGCCGAATTCAAGAGTGAGTTCTGTCATTGGGGGCCGTTAGATAAAATAATTTATCATTTTGATAAGATGATCGATGATGTTTTCGCGCTTGATCCTGCTGAAGACTAAGTTGCGAACAAAAGTTCAATGAATGAGGCTATAAAATTGCCATTGCCTAATCGATAGATTGTGCGTGTAATTCCGCCTCCCGCTTACACTTAATCACCCATTTACCATGCATCTTGCTTTCGTTGATATTGCGCGTGACTACGCTGCAAACCGGATAGATGAGGACCAGCCTTTTGGGGGTACCAACATGGCTGTGTGTTACATGGCGCGCGAACTCAAAAAGCTCGGGGTTTCTAGCACTCTATTTAATAAGATTACTGAACCGCGCACAGCCGATGGCATTACAGCGTTGCCCCTCGAGTTATTGGCCGAAGAGCGCCATAACCCAAAGTATTCTGCTTTCATATTTTGTGGGCGTTGGGCTGAATGGCTCGTGAAAATGGTACGTGAAGCGACGCAGGCTCCCCTTATCGCCTGGATGCATGAAAGCTTGCTGGTACCGCCAACGACAGCACCTTTGGAAACTTTCGATGGCATTATATTCGTAAGCGAGTGGCAAAAACGTATCAATTTTCCCTATACCCATACCAAATGGCGACAAACAGTCATTCGCAATGGCATGAACCCACGCATAGCTGCACTCTATAGACAAAACGAACCAATCCTTGCTTCTAAATCAAAACCACTAATCTTGATGTACGCTGGCGTTACTCAGCGTGGTTCGTTTCATATCCCACCCATCTTGGATGAACTACGTAAATTGCGTAGTGATTTCTCGATGGAAATATATTGTGATAGTGCGCCATCCAGTGACGCTCAGGCTAACGCAGCTTATATGACGTGGATGCGTCAACTGCGCAACGTTACGCATGTCGGTCAGGTAGGGCACAACGAGTTTGCACGGCGCTTCAAGCGCGCTTCAATTCTTGTCTCGCCAAACCCGTGGCCGGAAACATCTTGTGTTAGCATGATTGAGGCTTTGGCAAGCGGTTTAAGGGTAATCACGACAAACCGTGCCGTATTGCCAGAAACAGCGGCCGGCTTTGCTCAACATATTGCGATCGATGATATTGACCATCCGACACGTTTTGATATGCCGGTGCCGTTTGCAGCATTTGCACAATCGATCGGCGCAACTATGGATGATTTGATCAATAATCCGGAAAGAAACGAAAAGCTCTTAAGCGAACAAGTCAATTATTTCATATCGAATTATCAGTGGTTGCAGCGTGCGCAACCCTTCATCGATTTTGTGCGTTCTTTCGGTCGATGTTAACGGTTTAAATAATAATATAATTGGATAATTCGTTGTTCTCTACGTTAATCTCCATCCCTTTGAATAATTAAAAGTTGCCGATTATCACCTGCGATACCCGGAAATAAAATTTGTGGCTTTCCTAACAGATATCTATCCCATTCTGAAATACGTGGACATATTGGTTACTGACTACTCGTCACTATTATTCGACTATCTTCTCTGTGGAGGTCCAATTATTTTTTATCAACCCGACCATAGTGATTACATAACGCAAAGACCCCTCATCGATGGATATGAACAATATATATGTGGCGATGTTGTATCAGATATTGGGCAGCTCATTGTAACATTGGAGGGCACTGTGGAAATCTTGCGGCAAACGCAAAATGATCCATACAAACAAAAACGCCGCGTTTTGCGGCAAATGTGTTTTGACCAGATCGATGGTAAGGCTTCGGAAAGAGTGTGTGAATTAATCATGAGAAGTCTGGAATGACGTGACCAATTAAACCCTATACGATTCCGCATGATACCCGGAGTTGGATGAGAGTCAGTTCGAGATTAAGATGGCCCTCGATGTACAGAAGAAATAAGCCCGAGTATGATAAGGCGCAAACGAGGAGACGCACTTTCCAAAATTTCTAGCATTTCGTTTGGCTGATCGACAATTGCACTTAATCGTCTTTTCTTGCCTGTCTTGCCCAGGCTAACTGTTGCAAGGCTGGCCCATTCTTTCGCCATTTCTAAAATTATAGGAATTTGCGCTTTTCTGCTAAGGTGGCTGGGTATGCCATCGTAAAAAAAGTCAAAAGGAACTCTAAAATAGCGTGCAGCCCAAACAAATGCGCTTGCAGGAACATGATCGACTCC
>JABDFY010000046.1 GCA_013286365.1 Alphaproteobacteria bacterium | reverse complement strand
TGTTATGAGTGATACATGTGCCGAAGCCATATAAAACCCGTGAGTTTGAATGGAAATTTTTTCAATCGTAAAAACACGCTGCAACGCGCGCTGGATCGTTGCCGCATAACCGAGATCAATCAAAAAAAGGCGTTTGTTTTCCAAAGCGCCAATTTTCTTCAGATGCTGCAAAAGCTTTTGCCGGCGCTCGGCGCTGCGTTGAAAAAGGGTTTCGGCAAGTGAAGAATTGAGAATTTTCTTTGCCAGTTCCTGGGGCGGGATGGTTTCGAGTGTCACGTAAGGCAAAGCGATCGTTTCAGCTTCTTCGGCGGAAAATCCAAGCTGCTGCATCAGCATATCGAAACTCCAATGCCCGCGGCGCGTTAAAAAATCTTCGAAGTGATCTGGATAATCGGGAGAGAAAGAAGCCAAAGCGGCAGTCAGGCGGCTGGTCGATAAAATCCTGCAATCTGTCTTCGGATTAAGAGTGGAGATAAGCTCGGTTAAAAACTCACCTTCGCGTGCGATACCAAAAATCGACTCCGCTTTTTCTTCTTCAAGGCGTGCACTGGCCCAGGCGGCAAACCCACTCAAAAGCGGGCCAAGCATCTGGGCACCATAGTCATAAAACTTCTTATTTTCATCAGCCACATCCGGCACCGGCCAATAGGCCGCTTGGCGGCGCAACCAGGTTACACCATAATCACCGTGAGATCCGTAGTGCCTGGTCCGCTCATGCCATTGAATGGGATGCTCTTCCTGAAGCCGCGCACTGAAGTCGTCTTCGCTATATCCAAGAAAAACAAAAGGAATGCCAAGCTTGGCGCAAGTTTCTAGATCGCTGACCGGATCATCGCCGATATGCAGACATTCCTGAGGCTGAAGATTGAAATGGTCGAGCATCGCCTGCATCAATCCGTCGCGTTTACCAGACCGATGTTCGGAGGACACAAAGAAACCATCCAGTTGCGGTAAATCTGGCGCTAGAGCGAGCAGCATTTTTCTCAAACTTTGTTCGGAAAAATAGCTGTTACTGATCAGCGATAATTTAACATTGTGTCGCTTGGCGAGATTAGCGATTTGGATCAGGTCAAGATTCGCGAAACAGAGCTCATGTTCGGTTTCGATTTCCGCTTCAACAAGAGCATTCACGTCGACGCGAACAACATGTTGTGGAACTTTGGTATAAATCTCGGCAAGTGTGATCTCACGATTTCCATGACGCCTTTGCTGCACATCGCGCGCGGCATATTCCGTCTGATAGCGGATCGCGGCAAAACTGTCCGATGCTTGTCCGTGGCCAAGCAAGCCTTTTTCCTGCAACTTAACGCCAAGACGCAGAAAGACATCCACCGGTTTCGGCACACGACGCGCCAGAAGCGTATCGAAAACATCGATCGATAGTAATTTTATCTTGCCCGAAGCAATAAAACCAGCGACCGGTACAAGACGTTGATCTATGAAAGAGGGCATAATCTGAGATGGATTGTGATGATGATGAAGGAAGGACAGCAACAGCAGAACAACTTTATTCTTTGCGAAATTGTAGAACATGATAGAGTTCGCAACAACACTTAAACTTTTTGAGGCTTCATGTGTGCTATCGGCGAATTTAACGGCTATTCGTCATTTGTTGCCGATAAAAATTTGCCTGCGATCGCACACTCCCTTCTAAAAAATAAACATAAACTCGTGGTGTGGGGCGGTACGCATAATTTCACTTTCCATGAATGGCAGAGGCAAACGCCGGCGGAGTTTGTGGTCGATACGCAGTGGGGCTGGTGGAATAACAAACGCCTGCACGGGCTTGAAGTTTGCTCACCTAGTGAAATCGCCGGCCTTTCAGTAAGACGAACGATTGTTTCCAGCAATTATTATTACGGGCCAGCATCACATAAAATCGACACCTACCTTGCGCGGCTAGGTCATTTCCGCACCATCAAACCGATGCCATTACACCGCATGGCGCAACTTATCGCCGAAAACGACGGGAAAAAATTACAGAGAAATATAGATCCCAAATTTGTTGAACAGATTAATCGAACGCTAACCGATATGCTGACCGCTCCGGCTGATTTACATAAGCGGCGGCCTTTACCTAATCTACGCGAATTAACTGGATTCTTCGGTTCCTATGACGCCAATTCTTATCTTGAAACGTCTCTGCCGCTTTTGCGCGAGAAAGCGGCGTCGCGTTATCGACCGCGCGCCAGGCATGTTTGTTTATTTATCGGCGCACTTCATCCCGGTGGGGCCGAACGGCAAATATGCAATTTGGCCTTTGGGCTGAAGCGGGCTGGATGGACGGCAACGGTGCTGGTCTATAAAACCGGCCAAGCTGAGACGTCGCATTATCGCCAATTTTTGGCCGATGCCGGCGTGGGTTATCACGTTATATGTCCACCTGAAAGTGATGATGTCGTTGGCGACGCTTTGGCGGCTTTACAGGACGTGCCTCAGGACATCATGTTGGCCTTATGGCATGTGCGCGCCGAGTTGGTCCTACAAACCCTTCATGCCTATAAGGCGCTACGGAAACTACGGCCTGAACTACTCATCAGTTATCTTGATTGGCAGAATAGTTTTAGCGGCCTAGGCGGCATGCTGGCCGGCATCCCGCGTCTTTTAATGTCGGGTCGCAACGCGGCGCCTGTGATGTTCCCACATTTTTATGGGGCCATGACGGATTCGTTCAAGGATATTTATCGGATAGCTTTGCAGCAGCCGGGTTTCACACTGAGCAACAATTCGGATTGGGGCGGCGAAAGTTATGCGCAGTGGCTGGGGGTGCCGGCAGCGAAAATCCCGACCGTACTGAATTGCGTCACCGAAACGTTTAGGAAACAGGTCCCTTCTGCATGGGCGCAGATCAAGCGTATGCAACTAAATCTCGATAAAACACAAGTTTTGATACTTGGCGTTTTTCGCCTGTCGCCGGAAAAACATCCGCTGGATTTTGTGCGCGTCATTGCCGCCTTGCGCCGCCGACACCTCAGATTGAGAGCCATCATATGCGGTACAGGGGCGCTTGAGGCAGAAGTGCAAGCGCTTATTCGCCATTTAAAACTCGATGATAATGTTACCTTGTATGGCGTCGCCGATGACATTCATCTGATGATGCGCGCCTCTACCTTGCTGCTTCATACTTCAGAAGCCGAAGGTTCGCCAAACGCAATCCTTGAAGCTCAGGCTATCGGCCTACCTGTCGTCTGTACCGATGGCGGCGGCGTCCGCGCCTGTTTGGCTAAAAGCTGGATTCCCTACATGAAAAAGCTTGGTGATATCGACGGACTTGCTGCAGCTTGCCACAAGCTTCTAAGCCAACCGAAATTACGTTCGAGACTGGCATCCAAAAGCCGCACCGCCATTCTTCGCCGCTTCTCCATCGATGCATTAACCCGTCATACTCTCGTTGCTGCAGGATTGCCGGCACCACGCATCGCCAAAACGCGAGATTGATGAGATTGAGCTTGAGGCAGAGATTCTTTATACCTTGATAACAACTGCCCTAGAAACCTAGATCAAAGGAAATCGCGCGTGAGCGATAAAACATCAGCAGAATTTACATTCGGCAAAAACTGGCAACGTTTTTTACGCAGCTATACGCCAGAGCGGCAAAAAATTGCTAGCGAATGCTTACTAAGCTTTTTGCAAATGAGTGATTTAAAAGGTAAGAGCTTTCTCGATATTGGCTGCGGCAGCGGCATCCATTCGGCGGCCGCATTTCTTGCCGGCGCCGAACGCGTTTACAGTTTCGATTATGATCGCGACTCCGTCGCCGCAACCGAGCAGTTGCGCAAGCATCACGGATCACCCACCAACTGGACCGTGACACAAGGTTCAGTTCTGGATGAAACCTTCATGCGCAACTTCAGCACATTCGATGTCGTTTACGCGTGGGGTATGCTGCATCATACCGGCGACCAATGGCAGGCAATGCGCAATGCCACCTTGCCGCTCGGCCAGCAATCGCGGCTCTATATCGCTTTGTACGCCAAGGAAGCTTATACCGATTGGCAGCATTGGATCGAAGTCAAACGACGCTATAACGCAGCCAGCAAAGTTCGTAAAATTTTGATGGAAATCCATTATATCTGGAAAACGATCTTGGGCCGTAAGATTTTGAATATTTTTACCCTGCCCAAAATCATATGGCAGTACCAACATTCGCGCGGCATGGATTTTATGACCGATGTGCGCGATTGGCTCGGCGGCTGGCCCACGGAATTCTCCTCTGTGCCGGAAGTCATGGATTTTGCCAACAACCAACTGGGGCTGGAGCTCGTGAACCTTCATACTGGCGAAGGCAACTCGGAATTTCTTTTGGTCAAGAAAGGCCACGCCGGAAGCATGGGGTATGAGCCGCTCGATTTAAAAACACATTATTCCTGCCTGCCTGTCTTTGAAGATATTAGGCAGCTGCCGGCCCAGTCGGTATGGATTTTCGGCACCGCACGCGGCGGCGATCTTATGTTCGATTATCTGTCCCGCAGTAAAGTTGACGTTGCCGGATTCATCGATATCGAGCCGCAACAAAAGACGCTTCACAGTTTGCCGATTATCTCAATCGATGAATTTATCAGCCAGCAGCCAAAGACCGTTTCAGTCGTTCTCGCCAATCGTTACTTCAAGGAAAATGGCAAGCGGTTGCGCGAGGCCGGGTACATGAATTTATTCAACGCACATCCCTTGGTTATCCGGCTCAATTATCATAAGCCCGCCAATATTGTTGCCGCCTGACAAAAGACGGCACAGAAGGGCTCTGCTGCCCCCATAACTCATACGTCAAGCAACCTTCACGGCATTCTGTGGCGCGCATTCAGAACACAAGATCAAGACCGCTTCAGGAAAGCCAGTGATGTGATAGAAACCGCCTTCACCACGATTTGTTTCCGTGTGCAGATCCAAACCAATTCCGGAGATTGCTCCCATTGGTCGATATAAGAAATCCTTACCGAGCACATCGTAAAGAGCTCCGTCTACATTCGCCGTATATCCCCCTCCTTGTTCCGTGTTACGCAACACAAAATCATGGAAAACGGCAGCATAGGGCAAAGGGTTCATGCGATAAAGACTTCGGACATCGGCGCTGACCCCTTCATAGGTATGATCGGCATCCACAAATGCCATAATCGGCTTTATTTTGCCCACGAATAAGTTCACAAATTGGTCAAAAGAACCGAGGTGATAAGAAACATCGGCATCGGGAGCTATCGCCTGAACCATTTCTTTGGCTTTCGACAGGGCGGGTTCATAGATATCAATGACATAAAGTTTTTTACCGATAATGTGCGTAATAAGAGCCAACTGAGCCGTCAGGCCGCCTTGACAACATCCAACCTCAATTGCGCAATCGCCTTCCGCTTGATTGTCGAGAATAAAATCCAAGAGATTATTTTGAAACGTCCTGGTTGTCAGCGACCAAACATTCATCGCAGCGAGTTTTTTTCTGGCTTCGCTGATTACTTGATATATGGAAAATTCCATGGCTTTTACCCACAACGTTTCAGATTAGTTTGCAGCGGTCTTCACAGCATCCTGTGCCTTACGGCGCAGAATATAGGTACGGTCGTTGCGTAGGGGATCGCTGTTGTCAGAAGATGAAAAGCAGATGGTGTTACCGCTATCAGAAGGACCAAAACTGACGCGACTAACGCCAAAGCTATAACGCCCTTCGCCTTTAATAATCGCATCTTCATAAGAGCTGACAGGGCCCAGCGGTTGATCGTCTTCGAACAGGATATATTGTGTTGGATCAAGACCAAATGGAAGAGAAGCTCTGTACCCGGGAAATAAAGGATTTTCACGTAAAAATGCAGTTAAATTCGCTTCTGGACGGTCGTAGGTAAAACCGCGCGGATCTTCGGCTACGTTATTCTTATAGGGAATTGCTTGAACTTTTTCGCCGGCCTTTGGGGCGTATTGTTGAATACACGGCGCACAGGCTGGCAGCGGCATATAACCGTCAGCATCGCGCGCAAGCGATTTACGCAATTTCTCATAATTATCTCCAAACCAGACATCGGCAAAGCTTTCGACTGACGTAGCGCCACCAAATGGGGTGGTTTGTGTGCGACAACATACATTGATTTGTCCTTCAATGTTAACGCCGAGGCTTTGCCACGGAACAGGACATAAAGCTCTGGGATGGGCACTTCTGTGATCAGCATCCAGCGGATAATTATAGCTCGCTACGTCATATTTAGCCTTAATTGGCGACGGCATCTCACGATATGTATTCGTATTCGGGTGATTATATATGGTCCGTGAGTCATCAAAGACCTGCAAGCTAGAATTTTCCTTGTCCAAGAAAGTCACAATCTTCTCGAATTGCCGTTCTTTATCGTCTTGATTAGGCTTTTCTTCGGTCGAGTCGTTGATAATGTTGTAATCGTGAAACGTGACGGCATTAATTCTATGCCGGTGCGCCCATTCGACGATATCAAATAAGTGATTGGCCGTTCGCTTTGTCACCGTCGGATAAAACCTCATATGCATGCGTTTGGGATTGCGAGCGGCAGCAAGTTTTTTCAAGCCAGGCTCGGCATTTTCCCATACGCCGTTGCGCCGAACCTCATTGAACAAAGGGCCTACAGCGTCCATTGATATTGAAATAATGCCATAACTATCGGCCAGACGTTCGACGATGCTATCGGTAAGAAGGGTGCCATTGTGTTGGATGTAATACGCACATTTATGTTGAGCAAGCGTATCCAAAACTTCCTCAATCTGGGGATAAAGCAAAGGGTCGCCACGGCTGTTCAATTCAACCTGGGCAACAAAAGGGAACAAAGTTTCGGCAACATGCTGAAATGTTGAAAACTCCATATGGCTGCGCGGCGTTTTTGATTTGTCCAGAGATTTTTGACTACCGCAAATCTCACATCGCAAATTGCATTTGTTGGTAAGCGTCAATTCCATAAGCCGCGGCGGAGGGATACGGTCGCCGCCGCGCGCAAGGAAATAATCGCCACGCGGGTGCAGACGCCACAAATCAAAAATCGTGCTTATTTCTGGGATAATCGAATCCATAGATCAATATACAACGCACACCACCCAACAGACAACTACGTATTCCTTTGTCAAGTCAAATGGGCTAAACAATGATTGATGAATTTCACGCGATTGGCACCACCTCATGCGTTCATTGGCTGTTATTGGATTTGTCGGCGAGAATGCCAATGGCGTGCTACATACGAACAGCGAGGCGCTTAACTATCATTTCGGACAACGCGATATTCCATCCTTCGTCGTCGATTTACGCCAAGCTGATTGCACGAATCGCTTGCAGAGCATCGGCGCACAACATGATATTTTGCTCGGCTACGGCTATGCCGGGATAGGTGCGCATTTAAAAACGGGCGATGCGTCCCTGTGGGACAAATTCCAGATACCTTTTTTGTCCTTGATGTACGACCATCCTTTTTACAATCCCGCCCTTCACTCTGCGTCCGCACGAAGTGCCTGCAATTGTTATGCCGTGCGCGATTTTTATGATGTTCAGCGCGACTATATAAAAAGTCCGCAACCAGCCGTGCAACTTAAGATCTCGTCGAACGGTTACGTCATTCCGCATGAACGCTCATGGAATGAGCGCGATATCGATGCACTTTTTATCAAAACGGGCTACGATCTTCGCATCCTCGAAGACAGCTTTAAAGTGATGCCGCCTGCGTTTCATACGATCGTATGGGATTGCATCCGGACGGCGCAAAAAGACGGGGATATCGTTTTGACGGATTTCGTGCGCGATGGCTTTGCTGCCTCTGGCATCGATTTCCGGCGCGACCAGCAGACCTGGGACGATTTTGTCTATATTGTGCGGGTTATCAATCAGTATCTCCGCTATTGGCGTAGCGAACAATTGGTCGAGAAACTCAAACACCTGCCAATAACGATCGTTGGCGACGGATGGGATCACATCGACAAGACCAATGCCAAAGCAAAATTTCTTCCTGCTATCCAGGCGCCGGAAGTCGATCCCTTAGTGAGACGAACGAAATTTATTCTCAACACTCATCCTTACGCGCGTTATGCATGGCACGAGCGCGTTTTTCAAGGGCTTGAATCAGGCGCAGCGGTCATTTCCGACCGTACCCGCTTTACGGATGAACATTTCGCCGACTTGCCCAATTTTATAGAGTTTAGCTGGTCAGATTCATCATGGCCTGATAGGATAGCGAGCTCTATGGAAGAGATCAGGCGCAAGCCCTATGATTGTATGCCAGGCAGAAAACGTTTAGCAGAACGGTTCCCGCCCGATGCGACAGCCGTACACATGATTGATATCGCGACCCAAATACGCAACGGAACACTGAAGCCGTAGACGCCAGAAAATTAATCCTACTTCGAGCCACCATGTAATGGTGTAGTCTCTCCGAAAAGGCAAAAGGTTAGCCTCCGCTTATGCCCCAACCGCGCCCCATGTTGCAGAAGTATCTAATTGCGGATCTGCCGAAGGCAGATGCGCTTCTACCCTTCTTGCGCCGCATTGATGAAACCAGGTGGCATACGAATTTTGGCCCGCTCGCCACCGAGTTCGAGCACAAAATGCGCGACTTACTAGCGGCCGTTGATCCCTACCCCGATTTTGGCGCCATTCGCCTTACGACAATTTCAACCTGCCATCATGCGCTCGCGGTTGGTTTGCGCATGCTGCATGTGCCGCAAGGCGGCAAAGTTCTTGTTCCGGCGGTGACGTTCCCGTCCTGTCCTCTTGCCGTTCAGGAAGCGGGCGGCGAAGCCATTCTTGGCGATGTCGATCCGGACACATGGACGCTAACTCCGCAAACGGCGCGCTCTATCGCGGAAAAAAATAAACTAAGCGCGGTGATGCCGGTTGCAATCTATGGCGTACCTTTGCCGATCGAAGCGTGGGATGAATTCCAGCGCGACACTGGCATTCCGGTCATCATTGATGCAGCAGCCGCCATCGAACGCCAAATCATCCCACAGCTTGCCCTGGTTGCGCACAGCCTGCATGCCACAAAGCCTTTCGGTGCCGGCGAAGGCGGCTTTCTCGTCAGCCGTTCGCAGGACATAATCGACCGCGTCAGAATTTACAGCAATTTCGGCACGCTCGACAGGATTTCTGTCTTCGATGGTTCTAATACAAAAATGAGCGAGTATCACGCCGCCGTCGGCGTGGCTCAGTTCGAGCGCTGGCAAGCTATTAAGCAGAAGCGCCACGAACAGCTATCTCTCTACAAAAAACACCTCGAACCGCTTGCCAGTAGCCTTTCATTGCAGCCGGGGCTGGATCAGGCGGTAACGTCGGCCCTCATGCTTCGTCTCAACAAGCCTGTTGCTGCGGAAGTTATTGCCGCCGGTCCCACTGTAGCGATTGCCTTTCATAAAATGTACCTGCCGCCGCTCTATCGCCATCCGTACTTTGCCAATCTTTCAGTCGCCAATCAGAAAGGCTACGTCATAGCGCGCAATGCCCCTTTAGAGACAAAGGCAGCCCACATGCCGCACAGCGAAACAATGTTTGTCCATATCGTTGGCGTTCCCTTCCATCCTTTTCTCGAGGAAGAGGACATTGGTTACGTCACCACCTCATTGCAACGGCTTCTGGCAGCCTAACCAGAAGTGCGACGCCTTGCAAAAAAGCAGGCTTTGCCATAACGTTGAAGCCGATCAACCGACAATAGGATAGAGGCTCGTGTCCAACCAAGACCGGTTAAGGCAGTGTTTCCGCGAGGCCTTCTCCTTGGCCCCCGATGCCGCTATCGATGCAATGAACTATCAAAAAGATCCAATTTGGGACTCGCTCGGGCATATGCGGCTTGTCGCCACCATTGAAACCACGTTCAACATCATGTTCACGACCGATCAAATTCTCGACATGAACAGTTTTGTCAAAGCTCACGAGATTGTGAGGCAGCATGGTATCTCCCTTGAAGCTTAAAGGTAAAATTGCCCTTGTTACCGGCGCTTCGCGCG
>JABDFY010000045.1:7039-10259 GCA_013286365.1 Alphaproteobacteria bacterium | reverse complement strand
TCTACGTGAGAGAGCCACTCCAGCGCGTTCTCATTCTTGAGATGCTTTATAGCACCACCACCAAATTGCACTGCAGAACATAAAAACCTTAAACGGTTTCTAGCCAAATCTATCCTTTGGACCATCCGCATATGAGCATATGCAAGCAGGCCTGTCTATGCACAAAAGCCATGAAATGCCTAGGAATGGTTAATGTCAGCGCATTCTTATGGCCTGCGAGGATTGGTGCCCAGCCCTCTGATATTTCTTATAAAAATTGTTTAAGAAACGGGGAGACAGAATCGATTGCAGCGTGAGCCTTATGGTTAACACTAAAAAGTGGCAGAGGCGCACCTCGTGCGTTTATTTTGAAGTCATGACAGCAATATCGAACGTCGCCTGATTGCCGCTGCTGTTTGTGTTAAAAACGGGCGACGCAAGCGAGACAGCAATAGTTTTTGTGCCTGGCGTTTGTACGGTACTTGAGTGCACAACGAGGGATAAATCGGCGTGCGTGCCAGAAGCTATGAGAGGTAGGCTTGCATGTTGACCAAGTTCATCCTTTTTGATGCCTTCTTGCCCTTTGGCAAAATATAATCCGCTGGGTAGCTGAATAATGGCTTCTACACCCGGCGCATCTTTAGGTCCTGCATTCACAACTTTGATATCGAGTTCGAAAGATTTTCCAGAAACGACTTTGGGTGGACCCGCGAGAGACAAAGATAAATCGGTTGTCGTGTTAACGGCATATTGATCTTCTGACGCATAGAGCTGCCTCGGCATCATGCCCATACCATCAAGTTCAGCGTAGACATAATATTTTCCAGGGGGCACACCGCTGCCGTTCCAAACGTAATTGCCAACAGGTGTCGCCGGTAAGGCATCCGATATCGGTGTGCCGGCAAAATGTGAGGTGTCGGTGCTCGCATAAAACATAATTGTGGCCTTAACCGGATAGTTCGAGGCCTGCCAGCCGAAAGTCCAGCCGCCATCATCTGTTGCCGATGGCTCATCTAGGGATAAGGTGGTGGGAATGGATGTATTGATGCCACTAAATTCATCAAAGCATCCGTTTACGATCAAAGATATCTTAGTATGGGTCTCTTCAGTTTCTTGCACATATTTATCTAGATGTGCATCGGTCATGCCCTTGGCTACACATTGGCAAAAAGCGAGACTTGCGTTGGCGGCCTCTGAACAGTCAAAAGCCTTATTGGCATAGGCAGACCCACTTAAGGCAAATAAAGCAAATGTAAAGGCCGAGACAAAGCCGGCGATGGACAATTTATGCATGTTTTCCCCGCTTAGTGCTCATCTCGATCAGTTTGAGGGCGTGATGAGGTCTTGAAGTTAATCCATAATTCTTATCATGTGCCTTATGATGTGACATAGACAATATTTTACTGCAAAATTGCAGCCATGGCTGATTCCAATACGAAGCAAACCTCCTCTCACTCGCCCGAGCTCTCCATTGTGTTGCCGTGCCTTAATGAAGTTCGCACATTGGGATTGTGTTTACAAAAGGCGCATACGTTTCTTGCTCAGCACCACGTAAAGGGCGAAGTTATCGTTGCCGATAATGGTAGCGATGATGGCTCAATAGATTTAGCACGCGAACATGGTGCGCATATCGTCAGGGTTGCCGAGAAAGGGTATGGGGCTGCCCTTGCCGGCGGTATTGCCGTTGCCGAAGGTCAATACATCATAATGGGTGATGCAGACGACAGCTATGATTTCAGTGCGTTGATGCCGCTCCTTACAAAGTTGCGCGATGGCTTTGAGCTCGTGATTGGCAATCGATTTCAAGGCGGGATCAAAGAGGGAGCTATGCCCTGGCTCAACCGCTATATCGGTAACCCTGTCCTGAGCGCCTTGGGCAAATTGTTTTTCCGTATTCCGATCGGCGATTTTCATTGTGGCCTGCGGGGATTTACGCGCGAGGCCATCGCCAAACTCGATCTGCGTACGACGGGCATGGAATATGCCAGCGAGATGATTGTGCGTGCGGCCCTCTATGGTCTTAAAATTACCGAAGTGCCTGTGACGTTGTCACCCGATGGTCGTGGCCACAAATCGCACTTGCATCCATGGCGCGATGGCTGGCGTCATTTGCGCTTTCTGCTGCTTTATAGTCCGCGCTGGCTCTATCTCTATCCCGGCATTGCTATGATTATGTGCGGTATTGTCATCGCCGGTCTTTTGTTGCCGGGACCTGTGATGATTGCCGATGGCGTAGGCCTTGATGTACATACATTGTTGGTCGCCGCCATGGCTATTCTCGTTGGTGTGCAAAGCATTACCTTTGGTCTTATGGCGCGCTCTTATGCCACCAATAATGGCATTTATCCTGCCAACAAACGCTATGAGAAGTTTTTTGCTCAGCTTACTTTGGAGCGTATGTTGCTTTTAGCCGTCGTTTTAATTGTGATTGGATTTTGCGGCGTGCTGTGGGCAGCGCATATTTGGTCGGCCGAACATTTTGGCGCGCTCGATTATCGTGACGTTATGCGTATTCTGATTGTGGCGGTCACATGCATCGTTGCCGGCTTACAATTGGGGTTTGCCGGTTTTTTGCTGGGCGTTATGCAGATCAAACACCGCCGCTAATCCAATCTTTCTCATCAGTTACAAAAACATTTGAGAAAAGACGATTTTAGGCCGTCAAGGCGGCTGGTTCTAAATAATCTTCCAGGCCAAATTCCTCGAGAAAATAAAGCCGTGCAAAGGTTTCAGGATCCTGCTCATTGGGTGGAATGGTTATTTCCGCAACACCTTGGGGAATATAAGCCGGCTGAACAGGTCCTCTTTCAAGCGTTATCGTGCCCGAGACTTGGCCGCTCAGGTATAGCTTCATGCGTTGAAAATCAAGTTCAGGCAGCATAACGGCATCGTAAATCATGCCTTGGCCTTTGTGAGCATTGAGCATCTTGCTGCCGATAATCACATTCAATGGTAAATGTGGTAGGCGCAATGTCCGCATATAACGCGGTATGAAGGCTGCCATATATTTCAAGTCTTTATCTCCACCGTAACCGGCGTGTGATCGGATGCCTTGTCTTTTCCGCGAGGCGTTCGATCGATCGAGCACATGATCGTACGATCAATAGCCTCTGGCGACAATAGAAAATGATCAATCCTTAAACCGGCGTCACGTTGCCATGAGGCAGCCTGATAATCCCAAAATGTGTAAGCATGCTTTTTCTGCGGATGAAGTGCCCGGTAGGCTTCTGTATAACCAAGA
>JABDFY010000045.1:0-7029 GCA_013286365.1 Alphaproteobacteria bacterium | reverse complement strand
ACTTACCAATTCTCGGTAGGTTGCGCGTTTTTTGGGATGAAAAAGAGCATCATTCTCCCAGCCTTTGGGATCAAAGACATCCCAAGATTCCGGTATGACATTGTAATCGCCACCGATGACAACCGGCATCTCGTTAACCAATAATGCAGCAGCGCGTTTTTGTAGACGCTTCATCCAATTTAATTTGTAGTTAAATTTGTCGGTGTCGATTGGATTGCCGTTCGGCAAGTATAGACTGGCAATGCGAACGCCCTCTATCGTTGCCTCGATGAAACGTGCTTGCAAATCTTCTTTATCACCAGGCAAACCTTCCTTGACATCGTGAGCCTTATGACGGCTCAGAATGGCAACGCCATTATAGGTTTTTTGTCCGCTGACATGGCACTCATAGCCCAGCGATTTGAACTCAAGCTCCGGAAAGGCGGCCGTCTCACATTTTAGTTCCTGGAGCAAAAGGACGTCTATTTTAGCATCCTTGAGCCAATCCAACACATTGGGTAGTCGTGCTTTGATCGAGTTAACGTTCCATGTCGTTACGCGCATGAGAAGTTCAACTGTCTTTTATAGAAAACGAAGTGCCGCAGCCGCATGAAGAGGTAGCATTTGGATTATTGACCCGAAACCCCGCTTCCATCAGGTTCTCGCCAAAATCGATTTCGCTGCCCTCAAGTAAGCCAAGCGATGTTTTATCGACAACCAATTTGGCCCCATCGCGTTCGATCAGTATGTCCTCTGATCCGTCGATGTTTGTATCGAACTTGAAATGATACTGATACCCAGAACAGCCGCCACCCGAAACCTCAAGTCTTACCATGAGTTTGGAATTATTCTCGGCCCGTACGACCTTATTGATGCGTCGCGCCGCTGCTTCAGTAAGCCGCAAAGGCTGGCTCGGCAGTTGGCCAGAGGCCTGGGGCAATAAGGGGTTGGAGGGTTCGGTCATCTGTTGCAGATCCTAGCAAATCATTGTCACTATGGCTAATGTGGGGGCATGACACGTCCTATTCAAGATTCGCCGTCCTCAGCCTTAGCCCCCTACGCCACAAAAGTGGCCGAAACCCGTGGGCGATTGGTTCCAGAATTTCCGAGCGCCACGCGCACGGAATTTCAGCGCGATCGTGACCGAATTATTCACTCCGGCGCCTTCCGCAAACTTCGTAACAAAACACAAGTCTTTATCGAAAACGAAGGCGACTATTATCGAACGCGTTTGACCCATTCACTCGAAGTCGCGCAAATAGCACGCTCTGTCAGCCGGGCCCTTGGCCTTGATGAGGACCTAACCGAAGCGATCGCCTTGTCCCACGATCTTGGCCACACTTGTTTTGGCCATGCCGGTGAAGAGGGGTTGGCCGAAGTGATGATGCCTTTTGGCGGATTTAGTCATAATGAACAAACATTTCGCATCCTGACCAAGCTTGAGCATCGCTACATCAAGTTTGATGGGCTCAATCTGACATGGGAAACCCTCGAAGGCGTCATTAAGCATAATGGTCCGTTGTTGCCAGAGATGGACAATCAGTCGCTATCGCCGACCGTGCATGCTTTTTGCGCCAAATGGGATTTAGAATTGAACACCTTTGCCGGACCCGAAGCCCAGATCGCTTCGATTGCCGACGATATCGCCTATAATACGCACGATATCGACGATGGTTATCGCGCCGGTATATTTCGTCTTGATGATCTGAAAAGTTTGCCGTTATTTGGATCCACACTGATAGAGATTGAGCGGGAGTACCCAAAAGCCGAGAAAGAGCGTCTGATGCGTGAAACCGTTGGCCATGTCATTGGGCTGATGGTGGTTGATCTCTTGGAAACAACCAAAACAAACATTCATAATCTAAAACCTAAATCGGCCGCCGATATTCGTAGCGCCGATCATGCTATCGTTGGTTTTAGTCCCACGATGCTTAAGCATGAAAAGACACTACGCGATTTTTTACAAATGCGGATGTATAAGCACAGCAAAATCAATCGTGCCTGCGCCAAAGCACGTCATATCGTCAAAGATCTCTTTAATTTCTTCATGATCGAACCCAATTGTTTGCCGAATGCTTGGTATGAAGTTCTCCAGCAACAAGCCAAAGATGACACAACAAAGGCGCGGATGATCGCCGACTATATCGCGGGAATGACGGATCGCTTTGCGGTCCAGGAACACAGGCGGATCTTTTCAACCGAGACAATGATTTGACAATGGTTCTATTTGAGAAAGTGCCATGCAGCAAAAGGCGTTAGCTTGGCGTATTGAAGATGTCTGCTTTAATTCCTGGCCGGCTTTAAAGGAAGTCTTCTATGCCGGGTGGGTCGCACGTTTTGGCGAAGGTCTAAACCGGCGCACAGATTCGGCTAATCCATTACAGGCGGAGTTCGGCAATATTGATGCTATCGTTGAGACCTGTGAGGTACTTTATCTGTCGCAAGGCCGGCAATCAGTTTTTAGAATTCCCTCTCTAATCGATGGGGCTATAGAAAAACGTCTCTTGAATTCGGGTTATGTCCCTAATTTGCCCAGCCTTGTTTTATATGCCGATATTAAAGACGCGGCCGCCGAAAAAAATAAAGATATCATTTTGCTGACAGCTCCTAGTCCTGAGTGGTTTGAGGCCATGTCTATTCTGCAAAACCACACGGAACAAGAAGGTGCTACGTACCGGCGTATCGTTGGTGCCATCGTCATCCGGGCTGGCTATGCTATTTTACGCCTCGATGGTCAGATTGCTGCCCTTGCCTATGCTACGCTTTCCGATGGATTACTATGTATCGAGTCTGTCATTACGACGCCCTCTTTTCGAGGCAAAGGGTGTGGACGCCGCTTACTCACCTATCTGATTGCTTGGGGCAAAGTTAATGGCGCCAAAGGTGTCTGCCTGCAGGTCGCCGAAACCAACGAGGCAGCGCGTACCCTTTATAAAAACGTTGGCTTGAAAACATCGTTCTATCGTTACCAATATCTTTGCAAGCCGCTTTCGAATGAATAAGGTACACTGTCGCCATGACAATTTTTAAAATTATTCATAAAACCATTGAAACGGCGATCGAGGAACTCGGGCGCACGGGAGCCTTAACATTAAATGCGCCGCTGCCGACTTTTGTCGTCGAGCCACCGCGTGAAGCCGAGCACGGCGATCTTGCTACTAATGTCGCTATGACTTTGACTAAAATTGCCGGCAAGCCGCCGCGGGCGATTGCTGAGATGCTTACACCGATACTTTTATCCAATCCCATCATCGCCGCTGCCGAAATTGCCGGTCCTGGATTTCTTAATCTCCGCCTTAAACCTGCGGTATGGCAGAATGAGTTGAAAGAAATACTTAAAGCCGGCGTTCATTATGGCGATAGCACGCAAGGTAAGGGCGTGCGCGTGAATATCGAATATGTCTCGGCCAATCCGACAGGACCTATGCATGCTGGGCATGTGCGAGGTGCTGTCATTGGCGATACTCTTTCTAATTTGCTTGCTAAAGCGGGCTATGACGTTACGCGCGAATATTATTTTAACGATGGCGGAGCTCAAGTGGATGTTTTGGCACGCACATCCTATTTGCGCTACCGCGAGGCGGCCGGTGAAAACATTGGCGACATTCCAGAAGGCTTATATCCTGGAGAATATCTAAAAGATGTCGGTCTCGCCCTCTTCCAGCGCGACGGTAAAAAATGGCTAGGTAAGACAGAAGTGGAATGGCTGGCGCCGCTACGTAAGTTTGCCGTTGAGTACATGATGTCGATGATCCGTGATGATCTCGGTCTCATCGGTATAAAACACGATGTCTTTACCAATGAACGCGAAATGATCGAAGGCGGCACGCTCGATAAAGTTTTTAAAATCCTTCAAGACAAAGATTTGATCTATGTCGGTACCTTGCCGCCGCCCAAAGGCAAGGTGATGGATGACTGGGAAGCCGTACCATTAACCCTGTTTCGCTCGAGCAAATTTGGTGATAGCACCGATCGGCCGTTAAAAAAGCGCGACGGCACTTGGACCTATGCCATGCCCGATATTGCTTATCACTACAATAAAATCCAGCGCGGCTTTCAGCTTATGATCAATGTCTGGGGAAAAGATCATGGCGCTTATGCCGAGCGCATCAAGCCGGCTGTCAAAGTTTTCAGCGATGGTAAGGCTAAACTCGAAATCATCTTCGTTTCGATCGTTAAACTGTTCAAAAATGGTGAGCCGATAAAAATGTCAAAGCGCTCGGGTGATTTGATCACTTTGCGTGAGATGGTCGAGCAGGTGGGGGCGGGGGCCGTGCGTTTTTATATGCTGACCCGCATACCGGACTCTGAACTTGATTTTGATTTTGCTAAAGTTGTGGAACAAACCCGTGATAATCCGGTTTTTTATGTGCAATATGCCCATGCGCGCTGCTGCTCGATCATGCGCCATGCGGCTGAGATCTTTTCGCCGGCTGAACTTGCGCCTGGTGCCCTTGTCCAAGCGGATATCGCTAAAATTGCCTCGGTGGATGAGCTTATGCTTGTGAAATTTCTAGCGAATTGGCCGCGCGTCATCGAGGCAGCCGCTTTAGCCCAAGAACCTCATCGGATCGCCTTTTATCTGATGGAATTGGCCGCCCAGTTTCATAGCCTATGGAATAAAGGTAATGATAACGCTACATTACGTTTTATTGTTGCCGATGACAGGGCTTTGACGTTAGCCAGACTGGCGCTGATCAAAGCCGTACAAACGATTATAGCCAGTGGCCTCGCTGTTATGGGCTCTGCACCAGTTGAGGAAATGCGACATGATAAACCAGCCGCCGCCTGAGCTCTTTCCTGAACGGCCGGTGCGTTCCGAATTCGCCCGTAAGCGCGCACGCTCTGGCATGCGCTTTATTGTGGTAGGATTTGTCTTTTTGGTTCTTGCTGGCGGTCTTGGGCTTTATGTAAAATTGACCGGGGAGGGAGAAGTAAAAACAGCTGAAATTCCGACAATTAAATCCGAGGGCCCTCTTAAGCAACGACCGGAAGAGCCGGGTGGCATTGATATTCCTCACCAAGATGTCCTGGTTTTCCAGCAAATCGATGGTAACGAAGCCGATAAAGCACCCGTTGAGCATCTTCTACCGCCACCTGAAACACCGCAGCCGATCGTCATTCCGCAACTATCAACCTCGCAGTACTCGTCCTCACCTTCATCAACTGCGCCAACGTCATCTGTGCCACCTTCAAACGCACCGCCCACATCAGCGCAAGCGACAACGCCTCCTGCCCAAAATTCTAACGTTGTATCTGAACCAACCGAGCCCACAACTTCAGCCAAGCCAGCAGCAGTACCAGGGGTCATGGAAACACTCCTCGATGGATCCTCACGGCCAAATGTAAAGATGCAAACAACTGTCATAGATCAAAACGCATCCTCTTCAGCTTCGCCAAGTGCGCCCCCCTCAGCCGCAACACCAGCTGTTAGTTCGTCGCCATCATCCGCCCTTTCTGCACCAGCTTCACCGCCCGCTACACCGTCAGCTTCACCGCCAACTCCATCATCTCTTCCATCATCTGTCGTAATATCAAACAGCGCGGCAGCCTCTCCTGTGTCACAAAGCACATCTGGTGCTACATCTCAGCACCAGCATTCAACCACCCCAGGGCTAGCGCGTGTGGCGTCACTTTCCCCATCTTCACAGAGCAATGGGCAGGCCCATGCCGTATCATTGTCTAAGACAAAAACCGCGTCAGATGGTTTTCATATTCAATTGGCCTCCCTCATCGACCAGGGTGCTGCTGAAGGTGAAAAACACAGGCTTGAAGCCAAATATGCTGCTGTTTTGGGCCAGGTGAAACTCCACGTCAGAAAAGCTGATCTTGGCGCCAAAGGCGTCTATTATCGGATCGAGAGCGGTTCTCTCTCGGATACAGAGGCATCGACGATTTGTGCCTCTCTTCAGTCGAAGAAAGCGGGGTGCATAGTTGTCCGACCCTAAACCTTCAGTTGATGCAAATGGTGGTACAGCGCAAAAAGTTGTGCATGATAGAAGACCCTTGCCGGTTATTTTTGGCTGCAGCGGAACTTCGTTGACATCAGAAGAGCGCCGCTTTTTCTCAGCTGCTGATCCGTTTGGCTTTATTCTTTTTCAGCGTAATTGTGAAACGCCCGATCAGGTGCGCTGGCTTATTAAAGAATTACGCCAGACGGTTGGCCGAGACGATGCACCTGTACTGATCGATCAAGAGGGCGGGCGTGTTGTGCGTCTTCAGCCGCCCTATTGGCCCAAACAACCGGCGGCACGCGTGTTTGGCTCTATGTATGAACGTGATCCGGAATGGGGCGCTGAGGCAACCGAGCGTTACGCGCGGTTGGTAGCTGATGAGCTGTTATGGCTTGGTATTAATGTCAATTGCGCGCCGGTTCTTGATCTCTTTATCGAGGGCGCCTCGAGCGCCATAGGCGACCGTGCCATCAGCGCTAAACCCGGTGTTGTAGCGGCTCTCGCGCGCCTTTGGGCCGAAACTTTTCTAGCTCATGGTATTTTGCCGGTCATCAAGCACATGCCGGGCCATGGACGCATCCGCTCCGATCCGCATTTGGTGTTGCCGGTCATTGATGCGACGCGGGCTATTCTTGAAAGCGAGGATTTTATTCCTTTTGAGCTACTCAAAGATTTACCCATTGGCATGAATAGTCATGCTGTTTTTACAGCCCTCGATCCTAGTTTGCCGGTGTCGCTATCTTCGACCGTACAGGAAGACATCATTCGCGAATTGATCGGTTTCGATGGCTTATTGTTTTCCGATGATTTGGCGATGAAGGCCTTGGAAGGGGAACCGGGAGACCTAGCCAAACGTGCCTTGGGGGCCGGGGCCGATGTTGTGCTTTATTGCACGGGTAAGCTGGCCGAGATGAAACCTATTGCCGAGGCTCTGGAACCGATGAGTGCTGAGGCCTGGGGGCGCTGGGAATACGCAAAATCAATGGTCAAAATGCCCGTTGGATCCTATAATCCCCAAGAAGATAATGCCCGTCTTGATGTGCTTTTAGGCGGGCTTGCCTATACAAGTTAGGCTCAATAATTAACCAAGATTATT
>JABDFY010000044.1 GCA_013286365.1 Alphaproteobacteria bacterium | reverse complement strand
TCATGCCGCCATTTTCGTTATAAGGTGGCGTGATGGCATAATGCATCGGCCCATGAAGTTGATAATCGATGATGTCATTGCCAAGATAACTACGGCCATAGATAGGAATTGTGTGCGTATCAGCTATTTGTCTGATGCTCGAATAATGCGCAATCTCATCGAAACCCTCAAAGGGCGGCAAAAACGCCATATGCCCTATACCGATCAATAATATAGCCAAAGCCAGCAGACAGAAGGTTGAGTTGCGCATTGATCTATTCACATAGGGCTATTCACTTATGATAGTGCCGGTACCATTTGACAAAATTGGGGATGCCTTCCGAGATTTTTGTCATAGGCTTATAGCCAAAATCGCGCGTGCTTTCAGATATATCGGCATAAGTCTCTGGGACGTCGCCTGGTTGCATGGGTTGCATGTCGATCTTCGCCTTTTTACCGAGAGCATTCTCCAAAACAGCAATAAAATCCATGAGGTTTTCCGCACGCGAGTTGCCAAGATTATAGATCTGTGCCGGTGGTTGCCCACAAGGCGGCTTATCGAGGACGGCGAGTACCCCCTTCACGGCATCGTCGATGTAGGTAAAATCGCGCTTCATCTTGCCTTGATTGAAAACAGATATCTTCTGATCAGCCAAAATCTGTTTGGTAAAGAGATAAGCCGCCATATCAGGACGTCCCCACGGACCATAGACAGTAAAAAACCTCAGACCCGTGCAAGGTATTTGATAAAGATGCGCATAGGTCGATGACATCAGCTCATCCGAGCGCTTGGTAGCCGCATAAAGCGAGACCGGTTGGTCAACTTTATCAGAAAGAGCAAAAGGAACTTTTTTGTTGCCGCCATAAACCGATGAGGAACTGGCATAGACAAAATGTTCAAGTTTAGGTGTGGCACGCGCAAGCTCACACATAACCAAATGGCCCATAACGTTCGATGCAATATAAGCGTAAGGATTTACAAGTGAGTAGCGCACACCGGCTTGAGCGGCGAGGTGAATAATGCGTGTGGCGCCAGATTTAGCTAACGGCAACATCGCCGCTTTATCGGCTATATCAAGTTTGTGGAATTTGAAGTTGCTGTGGGATTTTAGTTGATCGAGGCGCGCCTCTTTGAGGCTCACTTCGTAATAATCATTGAGATTATCGATCCCGCAAACTTCATCGCCGCGCGAAAGTAACGCGTTGGCGACATGAAATCCTATAAAACCAGCAACACCAGTTAAAAGGACGCGCATTTAGGCGCTCCCATATTTCTTATATCTCCGCATAGACATGCGTCTCAGCCGAGGCCCCAGGGTGTGTCACCGCACCCTTTTCAGCATCGCCCACGGCTTGGGCATATTTCCATAAGGCGCCAGACTGAAAGTCGTGCTTCCGCGGCTTCCATTGTTTTCTGCGCTCTGCAAGTTCAGCCTCAGAGAGCTTTACATCAAGCGTACCTTTTTCGGCATCCATCACAATAATATCGCCATCGCGTAAAAGGCCAATAGGCCCTCCAACAGCAGCTTCAGGACCAACATGGCCGACACAAAATCCACGTGTAGCGCCCGAAAATCGACCATCCGTTATAAGGGCAACTTTATCACCGGCACCCTGACCATAGAGAGCGGCTGTTGTCGATAACATCTCGCGCATACCAGGGCCGCCCCGCGGACCTTCGTAGCGTATAACCAAAACTTCACCATCTTTATAGTCACGCTTTTCTACAGCTTTGAAAGCGTCTTCCTCGCAATCAAATACGCGAGCTGGACCAGAGAATTTTAAATTTTTCATGCCGGCAACTTTGACGATAGCGCCCTGAGTTGCCAGATTTCCCTTAAGGCCAACAACACCGCCGGTTGGCGATAGGGGCGCGGATGTTGTGCGTACGACATCCTGGTCCATGGGAAATTTTACATCGCGCAAATTCTCGGCAATCGTTTTACCTGTAACAGTTATGCACTCGCCATGTAAGAACCCACCATCAAGAAGCGCTTTCATTAATATTGGCACGCCACCAACTTCAAAGAGATCTTTGGCGACATAACGGCCAGCTGGCTTAAGATCGGCGATATAGGGCGTGCGTTTAAAGATGGCCGCAACATCGTGCAGATCAAAAGAAAGGCCCGCTTCATGGGCAATAGCCGGTAGATGAAGGGCGGCATTGGTCGAACCGCCTGAGGCAGCAACGACAGTTGCCGCATTTTCTAAAGCTTTAAGCGTTACAATTTGTCGTGGACGAAGTTTTAGTTCAAGAAGCTTCATGACGGCTCTGCCCGAGGCTTCGGCATATTGATCGCGGCTCTCATAAGGTGCGGGCGCTCCCGCCGATCCCGGCAAAGCGATGCCTAAGGCTTCAGATACGCACGCCATAGTGTTGGCGGTAAACTGACCGCCACAAGCACCGGCTGAAGGGCACGCACCGCATTCAAGCTCATGCAAATCCGCATCGCTCATTTTGCCGGCGGCATGTTGGCCAACGGCTTCAAAGACGTCTTGAACAGTCACATCTTTGCCTTTGAATTTTCCCGGTAAAATCGATCCGCCATACATAAAGACAGCAGGCACATCAAGCCGCAACATAGCCATCATCATGCCAGGCAGCGATTTATCGCATCCCGCAAGACCCACAAGGGCATCATAGCAATGACCACGCATGGTAAGCTCGACCGAGTCAGCAATTACTTCGCGGCTGACGAGTGACGACTTCATGCCAGCATGCCCCATGGCGATACCGTCAGTCACCGTGATTGTGGTAAACTCGCGTGGCGTACCGCCACTTTCTTTGACGCCAGTTTTAACAGCCTGAGCCTGACGCGAAAGCGAAATATTACAGGGTGCAGCTTCATTCCAGCAGGTAGCAACACCGACAAACGGCTGGGCGATGTCTTGTTCGTTCATCCCCATGGCGTAATAATAAGAGCGATGCGGCGCCCGTGCGGGTCCAACCGTGACATGACGGCTGGGAAGCTTTGATTTGTCCCATTTTTTAGTCATGGATTTACCCTTAACACCAGAAAACTTACCAACCAGCGAAACCAGAAGCCTTCATTTCCAGATTTTTTAGACAAAGCCCCTAATTTACCGTGCGATCAACCAACTTATTCTTGGCAATCCACGGCATCATCGCACGAAGTTTTTGGCCCACCTTTTCAATCAAGTGCTCGGCAGAATTGCGACGCATAGCCTTAAAGCTTGGGCAGCCGGCTTGATTTTCGACCATCCAATCTCGCACAAATCTTCCGCTTTGGATATCATCCAAGATACGCTTCATCTCGCGTTTTGTTTCTTCGGTTACAATGCGCGGTCCACGGGTGTAATCGCCATATTCAGCCGTATTAGAGATCGAATAGCGCATATTGGCCATGCCACCTTCGTAAATGAGATCAACGATCAACTTGACCTCATGAAGACACTCAAAATAGGCCATCTCAGGGGCATATCCCGCTTCGACCAGCGTTTCAAATCCGGCCTTAATCAAAGCCGTGAGACCGCCGCACAAAACAGCCTGCTCACCAAACAAATCCGTTTCGCACTCTTCGCGGAAACTGGTTTCGATGATGCCGGCTTTGCCGCCGCCAATGGCCGACGCATAAGAAAGACCTAACTTCTTAGCATGGCCGGAGGCATCTTGCTGGATGGCAATCAAACAAGGAACGCCGCCACCTTTTTGATATTCAGAACGCACAGTATGGCCAGGACCTTTGGGTGCGATCATGAAGACATCAAGATCTTCACGTGGTTCAATCAGATTAAAATGAATATTAAGGCCATGAGCAAAAGCCATCGCCGCATTCTTTTTCAGATTGGGCGCCAAATGCTCACGATAGAGCGGTCCCTGGCCCTCATCGGGTGTAAGGATCATGACGAGATCGGCCCAAGCCGCCGCCTTGCCGGGTTCCATGACTTTAAACTGGACCTGCTCTGCTTTTGTGGCGCTAGCGCTGCCGGGACGAAGGCCGATGACGATATCGCGTACGCCGCTATCGCGAAGATTAAGCGCGTGGGCGTGGCCCTGACTGCCATAACCCATGATGGCGACCTTTTTACCCTTGATCAAATTGAGATCGGCATCCTTGTCGTAATAAACTTGCATTGTCTTCTCCCTCGTTTTCCAATGAATTACACTTTTATGGCGGATAAAGCCAGTTATCCCTCAGCCTGCCGCTGGTTAGTGTCCTGCGTCGGTACATCGATGATGAACTCACCGCACGACATCGCAATTGAGCCGGTCCGAACAAGTTCAACCAAACCACATGTTTTGATTTTGTGAATGAAGCTATCGATCTGATGGGTTGTCGCAGTTAGCTCAAAAATTGTCGCATTGCCGGTTTTGTCGGCAATTCTAGCACCGAATTGATCGGCAAGCTGTTGCGCTTCTTTTAACTTATCGGCTGTGCCAATAACTTTGACGAGTGCCGTGCAATGTTCGACATATTTACCTTGCTCCGTCAAATTGACTACGCGGCGCACCGGCACAAGACGTCCCAACTGGGCTTTGATTTGTTCAATCACCATGGGAGCGCCCGTGGTGACAATCGTGATGCGCGAAAGATTGGCGCTAGCATCAACCTCATCCACGGTTAGGCTTTGAATGTTGTAACCGCGACCGGCAAAGAGACCAATGACGCGCGCCAAAACACCTGGTTCGTTATCGACCAGAACGGCAAAACAATGTCGTGATGAGGCGTCTTCAGTCATTTTATATCCAAACTTATTCAAAGAGCTGACTTTTTTAGGCTGCTTGCCTCTGTTCGGCAAGGATTTCCCTAAGCTCCACCTTAATATAGCCCTTGACCTGGGCGCATCTTTTATGATAGGCTAGCCACAAGGCTAGATAGAATAGGTGGATCATGGAAGTAGGAACCTACGAGGTTAAAAATAAGCTTAGCGCTATTCTCGACCGTGTCGAAAAAGGCGAGGAAATAATTATCACGCGCCGTGGAAAACCCGTTGCGCGTCTCACCTCGACTAATGCCTGCATGGATAAAAACCGTGGCTTAAAGGCTATGAATAGCATCGTTGCACGTAGCAAAGGTGTGACGCTCGGCGGGATAAAGATTAAAGACCTTGTCGGCGAAGGCCGCGTTTGATCCTCGATGTCGATGGTCATTGATAGTTCAGTAGCTCTCGCCTGGTGCTTTGAAGATGAGCGCACGGATGCTGCGTTGGCTCATTTCCGCTTTGTGGCAGAACATGGCGCCATAGCGCCTGATTTATGGCGTTATGAGGTTGCGAACGGATTACACGGAGCTCTTATGCGCGGACGTATTGATAAAAAATACCGTGATGCCACCTTGGCGGATCTCGACAAATTATCAATTAGCATCGACCACGAAAGCTATCATCAAGCATGGTCGCGAACCACGCAACTGGCTGAGCGATTTCGTCTCACAATCTACGACGCCGCTTATTTAGAACTAGCCGAGCGTCTCGATATGCCGCTGGCAAGCTTTGATACCGCCCTGCTCAAGGCAGCCAAAACTGCAGGATGCAAAATCAAGTGATGCCCTCATAAGCCGCCGGAGAATTTAAACCAACACCATGCCATCGCCTTCAATGGCTTGGCCCATTTGATTTTCCTCGGGTCCTAAAATAATTTCGTTATGGTTCTTACCACTCGGGATCATTGGAAAACAATTTTCTTTTGGATCGACGCTGACATCGACGATGGTCGGGCGATCTTTTACTTTAAACATCTCAAGAATGACTTTATCGACGTCATCGGGCTTTTCGGCTCTGAAACCGACACCACCAAAGGCCTCAGCCAGTTTGACAAAATCAGGCAACGCTTCGGTGTAACTCTGCGAATAACGTCCGCCATGCAACATTTCCTGCCATTGACGAACCATGCCCATCCATTGATTGTTGAGTATGAAGACCTTCACCGGCAGTCGATATTGAACAGCTGTCGACATCTCTTGAATATTCATCAAGATACTCGCCTCACCAGCAACATCAATGACAAGCGCATCAGGATGGGCCATTTGCGTACCAATCGCCGCCGGCAAGCCATACCCCATTGTGCCAAGGCCGCCCGAGGTCATCCAGTGGTTTGGTTTTTCGAAGCGTAAAAACTGCGCCGCCCACATCTGATGCTGGCCAACCTCGGTTGTTATAAAAGTTTCCTTGCCTTTCGTCAGTTCACGCAACCGTTCAAGCGCATATTGCGGCTTAATGATCGAACCGGTTTGTTTGTAACTAAGGCAATTGCGCCCGCGCCACTTATCGATCTGCTGCCACCAACGCTTCAGGGCTTCTGCCTTAACTTTGTAACCACGTGCACGCCAAATCTCGAGCATCATCTCAAGAACTTTATCGGCATTACCAATAATCGGAAGATCGACGCGGATGCTTTTATTGATCGAACTTGGATCGATATCGACGTGGATTTTCTTAGAATTCGGCGAGAACCCAGAAAGCTTGCCCGTGACACGATCATCAAACCGAGCCCCTATATTGATCATCACATCGCAACCATGCATCGCCAAGTTGGCTTCGTAAGTGCCGTGCATACCGAGCATGCCGAGAAAATGATTATCGGACATGGGGTAAGCGCCAAGCCCCATTAAGGTGCTGGTGCAAGGAAAGCCGGTTAGTTGCACAAATTCTTTGAGTAAGACGCACGCCTGAGGACCTGCATTGA
This sequence comes from Alphaproteobacteria bacterium, assembly GCA_013286365.1. Lineage (GTDB taxonomy): Bacteria > Pseudomonadota > Alphaproteobacteria > UBA9219 > UBA9219 > JABDFY01. Next base: position 4,270 of record JABDFY010000044.1, on the reverse strand, counting down.
TCATGCCGCCACCGGTATAGAAAATCGGACGCTCGGCAGAAGCTATAAGTTCTACGGCTTTTTCGACAGCTGCACGATCTGGCACAATTTGTGGGCGGTAGGTTGGATGCTGCTGTTTTGGTCCTTGATAAGTACCTTCGGCAAACTGAACATCTTTGGGCAAATCGATAACAACCGGACCCGGCCGTCCGGTGCGAGCTACCAGAAAGGCCTCATGGATGACGCGTGCCAATTGATTGACATCTTTGACTAGATAGTTGTGTTTGGTGCAGGGCCGCGTGATGCCGGTCGTATCACATTCCTGAAAGGCATCATTGCCTATCAAGTGCGTTGGTACTTGCCCTGTGAAACAAACGATGGGGATCGAATCCATCAAGGCATCGGTGAGGCCGGTGACTGCATTGGTGGCACCAGGACCTGATGTCACGAGAACAACGCCAACTTTGCCACTTGATCTAGCGTAGCCTTCAGCCGCGTGCACAGCCCCCTGCTCGTGACGGACAAGCACATGCTGAATGCTGTTTTGCCTAAAAAGAGCATCATAAATTGGCAAGACTGCGCCGCCCGGATAACCAAAGATCGTAGAGACACCTTGATCGCGCAAAGCCTGAATAACAATTTCAGCACCGCTCATGGCAGCTGGAACGGGCACGACTGTCTTACCCTGCCCACTCGTTTTGCTTTCTTCTCGCATCAAATTTTGTTTCTGAGCCTGCATGGCTCCGGCCATCCTGTTTAGCACCTTGTTCTAACAGTTAATGCGGCTGCTGGGCGCCTTTTGCAACCGCGACTGCTTACCCTTCTCGGCCCTTTATGCAGAAAAATCTGACAATACCCAACCTTTGCAATTACTTACCTGGTTGCGTGAAAGAACCTTTTTGCACAATGGGTTAAGATAATAACTTCAGGCTTTTCATTGCGTCAAACAATTTTACATAAGCCCCATTTTACGCAATAAAAGGCGCTTTTCATAAAAAGCCAATAAAACCTCCTAACACCCAATGAGAGGCTTTTTGCCATAATAAGGGCAGATTGCGGGCGCTAATATGTCATGAAAGACAATTCTGTCTTGAGCAGGCAAAAGACTGGCTTTCGCTCACAAGCAAACCCTAGGGAGGCGACCATGAGGAAGTGTAATGTGTTCTTGGCAGGTTCTGTCTTTCTATCGGCTCTTTTAATTCTACCGACGCTTAGCGTGGCCCAAACCAACGTCGTAGGCCCGACGGGCACTTATACGCCCTATTCTGGAAATCAGCCACCCGTACCTGTTGTTGTTTCGCCGCCTTCGCAACCAAGCGATTTAGATTCTACCGGCGGCAAAACATATGGCGACACAAATTATCGTGTCGATGGCGCCGGTCGTATATCTGGACCTACGGGAAGCGGCACGCTTAATCGCTCAACAAGCGGATCGGCAACCCAAGGAACAGGCGGAAGTCCTACACCACAGCCGGATATGCAATAAACTTATCCGCTCACACGACCGGCATGCGCTAAAAACGATTAGTCATCCATGCCGAGAGCAGACTTATAGAGTTCGAGCAGTTCTTCTTGCTCGCGGCGCTTCTCAAGCTCGATTTTACGTATACGAACGATCTGACGGATAATTTTGGTGTCAAATCCCATACTTTTTGCCTCACCATAAACCTCGCCCAAATCTTCACCGACGGCCGCCTTGTCTTCCTCAAGCTTCTCGATGCGTTTAACGAAAGAACGCAAACGTTCGCCAGAGATAGCGCCAGTATCCGTGGGTGACTGTACTTTCTTGGCAACGGCAGATGCGCTCATTTTTGACCCTTTAGTTGAATAGGTTAGGTTGAATGCGGATTTCTAGAGCAGCCCTCGCCACTAATCCAGAGGGAAATTGGCTTTCAAGGAAAGATCGGCATGTTAACACATCGGCAACGATATTCCCTTATAGCTAGGGCGGATCAGAATATCAGAAAGACAACATGCCCTACATAGTTCGCGACGAACACGGTAAAATTGTCCGGGCCAGTGCACGCCATATCCATGGCGCCGATCTCTTGCCGCACGGTCATCCGGATGTCGTAGCGTTTTTGCATAGCCGCGGCCAAGACCCCAAACAGGTCGAAGAGTCATTGGGCGAGCTACGCCGCACTGACGGCGAAATGTCGCGTGCGGTTGAAGACGTGATCATGGCCTTGCTTAAAAAAAATCTGCTGAAGATGTCGGATTTACCGAAACCGGTGCAAGACCGTATGGCTTTACGTGTTAAAATGCGCGTGATGATCCAAGATATTTACGATCAGGCCTCTGGTCACAAATCCTAGCATCAGTCTTTATAATAGCGCTTATTCCATAACTATGCTTGGCGGAGCCGGTCTTGTTTTTTGATCGAATTTTAGCTGTTGCCAAATCTGATCGGCTATGGCGCGGTAGGTTTTAGCAAACTGGCTTTCGGGCTGCACACTAACGATGGGCGTGCCCAAATCCGATGTCTCGCGTACGGCGATCGCTAACGGGACTTCGCCAAGAAAAGGAACCTTAAGGCGTCCGGCTTCTTCCTTGGCGCCGCCATGGCTGAAAATATCGCTACGCTCACCACAATGAGGACAAAGAAAATAGCTCATATTTTCAATGATCCCCATGACAGGAACATCAACACGCTTAAACATGTTGAGACCTTTTCGCGCATCGATGAGCGCTATATCCTGAGGCGTCGATACGATCACAGCCCCTGCCAAAGGTACCTGCTGAGCGATAGTTAGCTGAGCATCGCCGGTGCCAGGCGGCATATCGATGACCAAAACGTCAAGTTCACCCCACATAACCTCGCGCAACATTTGTTGTAAGGCGCCCTGAACCATAGGGCCGCGCCAAATCATTGGCGTTTCTTCTGCAATCAAAAAACCCATCGACATCGCCTTGATACCAAAGTGCTCCATCGGAATAATTTTTTTGTCATTGGTTATTTGCGGTTTACCCTGAAGCGCCAAGAGACGTGGAATGGAAGGACCATAGATATCCGCATCTAATAAGCCCGTCTTATGTCCGTTAAGCGCAAGCGCCACGGCTAAATTGACGGCCGTGGTCGATTTGCCGACACCGCCTTTGCCCGATGCCACCGCAATTATATACTTGATGCCGGGGATCGATATTTTTGCCGATCGCGCCTGCCCTTCTTGGGATGCTTGTGAGGTCGGGCGCGACTGGGACGTAGGCGCCGTCTTATGCGCCGTCAAAACGGTCGATACCGATAAGACCCCCGGTAATTGATCGACAGCATGCTGAGCGGCAAGACGCAAAGGCTCAGATGCCGCTGCATTTTGTGCATCAATCTCAAGTGCAAATGTTACGTGTGAGCCATTTGACATTCGCTTAATGGTCAAGCCAGAGACCATGCCGAGCGTGACGATATCCGGTTTGCCCTCGGCTGATTTCACGCTGCGAAGCGTGGCTAGCACTGTTTCTTCAGACAATTCGCTCATAATTTTCCCGATACAACAGTTGACAATAAAACGTCGTGTCCCATATTGCATCAAATGCGGGGTAAGATATAATCATCTCTGCCCTGCCATAATATGGTCAAAATAAAGCGCATGATGGCGTTTTAGACCCATTCTGAGAAAAAATAGAGGTATAAAGATGAAGGCGGCCAAAAAGCTTGTTGTGGTGATCCTGTCAGCCGTTTTTCTGCTTTCGGGAACAACCTTAGGTGAAGCACGTGACGCGCCGCCAAGCTTTGCCGATTTAGCCGAAAAATTATTGCCGACAGTTGTCAATATCTCAACCTCGCAAACCATTACCTCACGCGACGATAGCCCAGATTTACCCCCCGATCTTCAGTTACCGCCCGGCTCGCCGTTTGAAGAATTTTTCCACGACTTTATGGAAAAGCAAAAAGGCGCGCCGCATAAGCACAAAGCGACATCGCTGGGATCCGGCGTCATCGTTGACCCCTCAGGCTACATCGTCACCAATAATCATGTTGTTCAGGACGCCGATGAGATTACCGTCATCCTGCAAGACGATACTAATTTGCAAGCGACAATTGTAGGTCGCGACAAAAAGACTGATTTGGCTCTATTGAAAGTTAACAGCAAAAAGCCTTTGCCGGCGGCATCCTGGGGCGACAGCGAGAAAGTGCGCGTCGGCGACTGGATTATGGCGATTGGCGACCCGTACGGCCTTGGCGGTACTGTGACAGCCGGCATTATCTCAGCGCGGGCACGTGATATCAATTCTGGTCCCTATGATGATTATCTACAGACCGACGCACCAATCAATCGCGGCAACTCGGGTGGGC
>JABDFY010000043.1 GCA_013286365.1 Alphaproteobacteria bacterium | reverse complement strand
GCGCTTTCGAGAGCAATACGCACGACCTTCGTCGGATCGACGATGCCCGACTTGAACATGTCGGTATATTCGCCCTTCTGAGCGTCGTAGCCATGGTTGTTGTCTTTTTGATCCAACATACGACCAACGACAACAGAACCATCGGTTCCGGCATTGTCAGCGATCTGGCGAACCGGCGATTCGAGTGCACGACGAACGATTTCAACGCCGCGGCGTTGATCGTCATTGGTGACACGAATTTTCTCAATCGCGCGGGTAGCATAAAGAAGTGCTGCACCACCGCCAGCAACGATGCCTTCTTCAACGGCAGCGCGCGTAGCATGCATCGCGTCATCAACGCGATCCTTACGCTCTTTCACTTCGACTTCGGTCGCACCGCCAACGCGGATAACAGCAATACCGCCAGCGAGTTTCGCTAGGCGTTCCTGCAGCTTTTCCTTGTCGTAATCAGATGAGGTTTCCTCGATCTGCGCACGGATTTGATTGCAACGAGCTTCGATATCTTTCTTTTTACCTGAGCCATCGATGATCGTTGTGTTGTCCTTATCGATGCGGATTTTCTTGGCTGTGCCAAGCATATCCAAGGTAACGCTTTCAAGCTTGATGCCGAGATCGTCTGAGATCACTTGACCGCCCGTGAGGATTGCCATGTCTTCCAGCATCGCCTTACGACGATCGCCAAAACCAGGCGCCTTAACGGCAGCGACTTTGAGACCGCCACGCAGCTTGTTCACGACAAGCGTTGCCAGAGCTTCGCCTTCGACTTCTTCAGCAACGATAACCAGCGGTTTGCCTGATTGCACAACGGCTTCAAGTACTGGTAACAATTGCTGCAGACCCGAGAGCTTCTTTTCGTGGAGTAGAATGAAGGGGCTTTCCAACTCGCATACCATCTTCTCGGCGTTTGTAACAAAGTATGGCGAGAGATAACCGCGATCAAATTGCATGCCTTCGACGACATCCAATTCTGTTTCCATGGTCTTCGATTCTTCAATCGTGATAACGCCTTCGTTACCGACCTTGGCCATGGCTTCAGCGATTTTCTTGCCGATATCCTTCTCGCCGTTGGCTGAGATGGTGCCGATCTGTTCGATCTCGGCATTACTCGAGACCTTCTTGGAATGGCTCTTGAGGTCTTCAATAACGTGTTCGACAGCGAGATCGATGCCACGCTTGAGATCCATCGGGTTCATGCCGGCAGCAACTGCCTTCACGCCTTCGACGGCAATGGAACGTGCAAGCACAGTTGCCGTTGTCGTGCCGTCACCAGCGCGATCTACGGTTTTACTTGCGACTTCACGCACCATTTGTGCGCCCATATTTTCAAAGTTGTCAGCCAATTCAATTTCCTTGGCAACCGTTACACCGTCTTTGGTGATGCGCGGTGCGCCGAAGCTTTTTTGAATGACGACATTGCGTCCTTTTGGTCCGAGGGTTGCCGAGACGGCATCCGCCAGTGCATTCACGCCGCGCAACATGCGGTCGCGTGCATCTACCGAAAATCTAATTTCTTTAGCAGCCATGTGAGTGACCTTTCTGGTTATAAGTTAGATTGATTAAGCAGCCTTCTTGGCTTTGGACGAAGTTTCGACGACGCCCATGATGTCGGACTCCTTCATGATCAGGAGCTCTTCGCCATCGATCTTCACTTCTGTGCCCGACCACTTGCCGAACAGGATGCGATCACCGTTCTTGACGTCGAGAGAAACGATTTTGCCTGACTCATCGCGTGCGCCAGGACCAACGGCAATAACTTCGCCTTCTTGAGGCTTTTCTTTAGCCGTGTCGGGAATGATAATGCCACCAGCCGTACGCTCATCGCCTTCAATGCGGCGAACAACTACACGGTCATGCAGGGGACGAAATTTCATGTCTTGCTCCTCTTTGGTTTAATCGATTTATTCGTTTTGTTTACGAAACCTTACCCACACAGGCTTTGCTCAGAAAGCCATTGGCACTCAGCCTCTGTGAGTGCCAGATATCTAGGCCTATATGGGCAGAGTTTCAAGGGGTTGTTGGGGGTATTAACCAAATTTTCGTCCCTTTTTCATATAATTTAAGGATGTGGGATAGCGCGGGAGGCGCTAGGTGCTCGAGACAGGACAAAGTTATATAGCCAAGCAACTCCAAGATTACCGGCTAACGACGGCCGAAATCATTTATCGCCTGCCTGATCATCCCTCCCTTTTACAAAGCTATATTTGGCAAGAATTGGACATAGCCCCTCGCTTTCCGATCTTGCACAAGTTTCTGCATTTTTGGGAAACCCGCCTCGAAGGCCGTCTTTATCTCGTCAAAATAGCCCATCAATCGCTGATCAAGCCAAGTGAACTTTATTACTGCGGCAGCGAGTTTGTTATCCAATAACTGAAATAATTTCCGTAATTTTCAGCAACTGTCCCTCTCTCAACAAATCATTACAACTACGTCACAACATTAAGTGAACTTTTAACAAAATTACAATCTCTCTCCCTTTTGCGTTTTAATATTACAGTAACGGCTATTCCTTATGATGTCCTACCAGCAAAAACGTTTTTTGAGGACACCAAGCCGATGGACGAATGGATTTTAGCGCGCAGCCCTGAACATATCGCCGAGATTGGTGATCGTTTCAACGAGCATGCCGATAAAGATGGTTGCACGCCGCGCATGATCATAGCCGCTTGGGGATTTGATCATTTACGCTCATTCCGGCTCAGTGGTGGTCATTTTTACCAACATAGCTGGCAAGATCGTCAGGGGCGTACAGCGGGACATTACGTTGTGATGTGCTCTGGCTCGCATGAGGCGCGTTGCGCGGCTATTTACGAATTCGCGCTAGCCGGCGGACGCTTCACCGATCTCGAAGATCACGATGGTCATACGGCAGGCGATCTTGCCACTCTCTATGGCGTGAAATTAGTCTACGACGAAGCCATTGCTCGCGATGGCTTGCTTGCGGTTTTCTCACCGAAAAAAGTATTTCGCGAACTTTGCCCAACACTGAGCAAATATATGGGCATCAAGACATCACAAATAACACCGCTCGCCTAAAAGGCTGTCTTCTCCCCATACCCCTGAATGATGCGGTGCTCCGACTAGGCCTGTGCATTCAGCCATGTCTTAAACTCTTTGCCAGCGCCCTATCCTAAAATTGAATTAGCTGCTTTGGTCGAGGCGCTTAGATGATTAATGCTCGTCTCAATAACGTTACATTTACGTAATAAGTTGCAGTTTGCCTTATTTTTGCTAGTTTCCTGCGTATACATCGCTGCCGAATTTCTGGCGGATGTATCAGGAGCCAAAGGGCCATGTTTTCATTAAGTGCCTATGCCGATTTGCCGTGGCTCGACCAACTGTTGCATATGACACACTTCTTGTTGTGTGGACTGGCCGTTTTAATCGCCTGCATTCCGTTGCTTGCCGAGAAAGGCAGTGCCGGTCACAAACTTGGCGGTATGATTTATATTCCTATCGCCATGGCTGCGCTCATTTTATCCACCTTCATTGCCTGGCGTGAGCAGAATTCGATATTATTTTGCTTTAATTGTTTTTGTTCCTATCTCCTGCTCAGCGGATGGCGCGCTGTGCACGAGGGTAAAACACCAGGAACTATTGATTGGATCATCCCTGGTATACTTTTTATGCTTGGGGCTATTGTGGCTTGGTATGCGATGGCCAACGATCTTGGGCTAAGAAGTTTTTATCTACTTGTTTTCTCGGCCAACGCTTTTTTCCTTTCTTGGCGCGACTGGCGTCATTTGCGCCGCCGCGCTACTTTGAGCAAACATAAAATTTTCTTCTCTTCATCGTATTACGGCGCTACAGCACCGCTCTCTTCCTGGATCAGCCGTCATGTATCCGGCATGGTCGGCAGTGTGCTAGCCAATCTTTCGGTCATTGTCCTGACATTACTGCCACTTGAGTTGCACTGGTTGTGGCCAGTGTCGTTGATTTTGATGGCTGCTTGGGTGCGTTGGAAACAGCTTGAGAAAAGGCGTCGTGTTAGCGATGCATTGCCAGAAATCTTGAAGCCCAATTTTGCTAAATCGCCCCATTCTCGGCGTTCCGGCAATAACGACATTCGCCGCGCAGCCTAATTTTATACAGGCTTTCGTGAGATCGCCAGTTGTGATAATCGCCATCACATGAAAATGGTTGCTCTTGCGTCCCGCCACCATATCGCCCTTTGGCTGCTGATATGTTGTGCCATGGTCTTTGTCATGGCTCTCCTTGGCGCCATTACGCGTTTGACCGAATCCGGTCTTTCAATCACGGAATGGCAACCGGTGACAGGCGCCCTACCGCCATTGAGTGAAACTGAGTGGAATAAAGCCTTCGACGATTATAAAAGCATCCCGCAATATCAGGTCCTCAATCGCGGCATGACACTAGCAGCATTCAAAGGCATTTATTTTTGGGAGTGGCTGCACCGTTTATGGGGCCGGTTGATCGGCTTAGTCTTTGCGTTGCCATTTATTTATTTTTCAGTGAGAAAAAAATTTGGTTTTCAGCCACGCTTGGATTGTAGCGATGACAAACGGCTTTCCTGCCTCGGGTTTCGCCTGTTGATCATCTTCGTCCTCGGTGGACTGCAAGGATTTATCGGGTGGTTCATGGTTAAAAGCGGCCTCTCTCTTCGCACCAGTGTCAGCCCTTATCGTTTGGCGATGCATCTCGACTTTGCGCTACTTCTTTATGCGCTTCTTTTGTGGACAGCCCTCGACTTATTAGATCCACGTGGCCCGCTACAAAAGAATTACAAAAATAGCGCCCGATTTGGGTGGGCTACGCTTGGCCTGCTGGTTGTGACCATGACATGGGGAGCCTTTGTTGCCGGTTTACGTGCGGGCGAGGTTTATAACACTTGGCCTTTGATGGATGGTCAGTTTTTACCGGCGGCAAGCTTAGCTATACTGCCGACATGGCATAATTTTTTTGAAAATACGGCGCTTGTGCAATTTATTCATCGCTGGCTGGCCCCCGCGACAGCTAGCGCCATTCTGTTATGGGTTGTCCAGTTATGGCTGTGCCACGAAAGTCAAAAAGAGCGCCGATGGATTGCTGCACTCGGTATCATGGCTGTGACACAAGTTGCCCTTGGTCTGACGGTCTTGTTGACACATGTCGAAATTGTTATCGCCACATGCCATCAAGCAGGCGCCATTATGCTTTTGAGCCTTCTGCTCATTAATATGCGGCGCCTAAAGAGGCCGGTATAAACTTCAATACCGGCAATCCCCGCGCCGCAAGCTCTTCAGGCGATCCAGAAATTGTAAAAGATTTGACATCGTTCCAGAGGATGCTCAAGTCACCATAGTGCGGAGAAAAGATCTGTCCTGATTGACCGGTGGCAATCATAAAACGAGATTGCGCTGGATCAGCAAGATCATAGATGCCACGAAATCCACCGCCATGCGTGCGAGCAAACGGGTGCTCTGGATCGTTGGCGTTGCTGCCACCGCGATCGAGTGTATAAAAGTCGCCGCTACTCGGCAAACTGAGATCTGTGACCGTGCTTAGAACGGGAACATGGCTAAATACCTTATTGGTCAATATGGCCTTGTGTTCATTCCCCCAACGCCATTTTTCTATATCGGGGCCATCACGCGTCGTGAGCAAGGTTAGCGCCTTATCCAAAGCCTCTAGAATTATGGCGTCGCAATTTGTCACCGGTTTACTAGTCGTCGCATCCCCGCCACACCAATCACTTATATTGTTGGCCAATAAACTGGCGATTGTTTCAGCGGCAAAGGGGCCTTTTTCCTTGAGTGGATTGGACGTCTCATCGACCAATAATATTTGATGAAGTTCATAAAGCCACGCATCAAAAATAAGCGGCTCTGGTTTATCTTTATCCATCACGCCATTCCACTTATTCAACATCTCAATGGCCTCGGCTTGGCGTGGGTCGCTGGGCTTTAGCCGACGAAGATAAGGCATAAACTGATGGGCAGGTAATGACAGATGGTCCGCCTGCATGGCTGCAGAAGTGTCGAGGCTATGTTTGCCGATGGTGTTGAAAAATTGCTGGAGACGTTGGGCACGGTAGCTCTCCTCCCAATCCGAGCCCAGAAAATAATTAAAACTCACCGGCGCCACAGGATTATTGGCATTAAAAATAAAACCGGCGGGAGGGTTATAAAGCGCTGGCACCTGGGCGGCTGGCATCATACCGCGCCAGTCATATTGTCCAGACGCCCCATCGACCGGCATAAGTCCATTGCCGGCCTTACGAACTGGTACGAGCCCGGGCGCCACAAAACCTATATTGCCGTTTTGATCAGCATAAACGATGTTTTGCGGCGGTGACTGATAAAGATGCAAGGCTTCCTGAAATTCATTCCAGTTTGTCGCATGATTAACACGAAGCAAAGCTTCAGCCGTTGTATCGCGATCACCTAGCCCTGTGAAAGCCAGCGCCATAACCTTGCCATCGCCTACAAGAGCGGCCAATTCACCATCGATGTCAGATAATACGGGACCGTGACGGGTTAAACGAACTTTTAACTCCACATCGGGCTCATCTTTGACGTGGATAGTTTCTGTTCGTGTATCGAATGGTTTGGCGCCAAGAGGTGTCATATACTGATCGGCATTTTTAGGATCGATCGTTTCAATAAATAAATCTTCAACATCGCTCCCCGTCGTCGTCAGCCCCCATGCAATATGGTCGTTTTGCCCGAGCAACACGAGCGGCAATCCCGGCACAGTCGCTCCTTTGATCGAATAATGAGGTGTAACAATACGCGCCAAGTACCAAAGGATTGGTGCCTCAAGTCCTAGATGAGGGTCATTAGCTAAAATTGGCTTGCCACTTTCAGTATGGGCCCCCGCAACAACCCATTCATTCGATGCCGCGTAATCAAGACCTGTAATGCGGCCAAGCTGGTCTGGTGCTGAGATTTTGCTTTGTTTTAGTTGCAAAATTTTTGTGACGGCTGGCAACCAGTTGCTTAGGACCGCGTGGATATTTTGACTGCCACCAAGATCTCCTGTCTGCATCAGTTTTGGCTCGAGCGTTATGGGTGTGTTACCGGGCGACGGCGGAAATAATTCTTCTAGTTTTCGCGCTGAGAGGGTTTTTGCCAGCTGCGCGCGTAGAATTTCGAATTTGTAGTTTTCACTGAGCTGAAACGCCATCAGCTTGGCCCACACGAGCGAGTCAGCCGGCTTCCAAGGTTCAGGTGTAATATGGAGTAGTGTAAATTCCGGTGGCAGTTTATGCCTATGCGACCGCAACCACCGGTTGACGCCCTCGGCGTAGGCATCAAACAGTTTCTGCGTATCGGGCGAGAGTGCCCCATAGCTTGCATCAGCGAGATGATAAAAACCCATGGTGCGCGTGAACTTATCAATGCTCAACATATCGGAGCCAAATATTTCTGCTAAGCGCCCCTGTCCCGCACGGCGGTTAAGTTCCATCTGGAACATACGATCACTGGCATGTATGTAACCGAGTGTGCGCGCCGCATCATTCATCGTTGCCGCAAAGATATGGGGAACGTCGTGCTCATCGCGATAAACGCTAACGGGTGCTGAAAGTCCCTGCATTTTCACATCGCCAGTATAATCTGGCAAAGCGCGGTAGAAAATCCGCGCAAGACCGCCTGCCGTAACCACAATGACGAGAGCCATTATGATCAATAATGATCGCAACCAGCGACGAATTTTATGCATGATAGCTGGGCTCTTTCGAAAGGCCGACACGAGATAAGGAGGTGTTGATGGAATCGGCTGAGCCTAACATATCGCACTCATCGCATATTAATAATGATCGTTTTTTTCTGCGTGAAGTGCTCACACATGGCTTCACAGGAGGCCTCCTTACCTAAACCTGAATCCTTGATGCCGCCATAGGACAAATTTGCCTGGACCACCAAATTCTGGTTAACCTGCACAAATCCGGCTTCAAGCCGCTGTGTTGCCTGCAAGGCCTTAGCCAAATCGCGCGTCCAAACGGTGGCCGCCAGACCGTAACTGCTGTCATTTGCCATGGCGATAGCCTCATCAAATTCATCGAACATCATCACGGACGTGACGGGTCCGAAAATTTCCTCGCGCGCCACAGGGCTCGCGTTGGTAAGCCCTGTAAATATCACCGGCTGGACGAAAAGCCCTTGGGCAAATTGCGGGTCTTTTGTCAGCTGACCACAATAATGTGCTTTTGCCCCCGGCGTTTTTTCTCCAATATCTATGTACTTTCTCACCCGGGCGAATTGCTGCGGTGAAATAATGCTGCCGATGTCTGTCGTTTCGTCGAAGGGATTGCCAATTTTCATAGCGTTCACTTTCGCCATTAAACGCGCAACAAATTCGTCATGAAGCGAGCGATGAATGAAAATTCGCGAGGCACAAGTACAGCTTTGTCCCTGACGTGTAAATCTTACGCCTATGACGGCCCCCTGCACGGCACGATCAAGATCGGCATCTTCGAGTACGATCATGGGACTTTTACCGCCAAGCTCTAAGGTTGTCGGTATTAGTTTTTCGGCAGCGCTATGAGCGATGATTTTGCCAGTTTCAACAGAGCCTGTGAATGTAATTTTGCGCACGGCGGGATGTTCGACCAGTGCCCCGCCACACTCGGGGCCAAATCCCGATAAAACATTGAGCACGCCAGGAGGTAAAAATTTTTGGGCCAGCTCGGCGACACGTAAAACACAAAACGGCGCTTCTTCGGCTGATTTCATGACAACGCAATTGCCAGCAACTAAGGCTGGGCAAACTTTAAGCGCCATCAACAACAGTGGTACATTCCATGGAATAATGGCGCCTACCACGCCTATGGGTTCGCGTTGTGTGAGGGTCAACATGTCGTGGCTGAATGGGATGGTCTCGCCTTTCAACTCCGATCCAAGTCCTCCATAGAAGGTCCATATATCAGCAGCAGCACTAACTTCGACGCGGCATTCCGTGCGGATTGCCTTGCCTGTCTCAAGACACATAAGTTGTGCAAGTTCTTCTTGGTGTTCGCTCAGCAAGCGACCAACCTCGGCGACCAGCTTACCTCTTTCGCGCGCCGGTTTCTTGGCCCATGCCTTTTGGGATTTCAAAGCGGCCTGAACGGCGGCGTTTACGTCACCAGCCTCGCCTGATGCTGCTTCAGAAAAATCTTCACCAGTTGCCGGGTTAAGCACGGGAAAATTCTTCCCCAACTGAGGCGATGCGAGCTTGCCATCAATGAGATGTTTGCCGGACAACGTTTTCGCCAATGCGTGGGCCGTTACAATCATGGCTGATACCTTATGATGTTCGGGACAATCCTAGCAAAGCATTACCCCCGTGCAATGCGGCAAAAGGATGACGCTAAAGACTACCCAGCAGTTGCAAATCATGACATAAATCTGATCATGCAATCCAAATCTTATCTGGGATATAGCCCGCTTGGCTTTCACCGCGTCCGCTATGTCAGTTGGGGGCAAAACGGCTCACAACCCCCACTTATATGTGTCCATGGTCTAACGCGGAATGGTCGTGATTTTGACCGACTTGCCGCCGCCTTACAGAAGGATAGACAGTTATTTTGTCCCGATATTGTCGGCCGCGGTGAAAGCGACTTTCTAGCCGACCCTCTTCTCTATACCTATCCACAATATTTAAACGACATGGTGGCGCTTATTGCCCTCACAAACGCCCCTCATATCGACTGGGTCGGAACATCGATGGGCGGCATCATCGGCATGCTCTTGGCGGCTCTGCCAAACTCGCCTATTCGCAAACTCGTCATCAATGATGTTGGACCCTTTAGTCCATTATCGGCCCTCGCGCGTATCGCTACATACACCGCTGCTGTAACTACATTCTCAAGTGTCGCAGAAGTCGAGCGCCATATGCGCAAAATCTATGCGTCTTTCGGCCCTCTTAGCGACGCAGACTGGCGACATTTGGCCCAACACGGTACGCGCACACTGCCGGATGGAAAACTGACACTGGCTCATGATACAGCGATAGCTAAAAATCTTCAGACCCTATCGCAAGATGTCGAAATGTGGGCAAGCTATGATCGCATTAGCTGCCCGACCTTGCTTCTACACGGTCAGCAGTCAGATATTTTATCATCAGAGGTCGCAGAAGAAATGACCAAGCGCGGGCCCAAGGCTCGCTTGGTTACATTCTCAGACTGTGGTCATGCGCCAGCCCTCATGGACCGCACGCAAATTAATGTAATTGCTGAATTCCTTTGCCATGAGTGAGGAGCTGGCACTCGCCGTCACCGAATAAGGCCACCATGCCACAGGCGGCGCCGAACAATGTCGCTTGATCGTAACCTGCGTTTTTGACAATTGAAAATTTGTGAAACTTTTGTTCGGCGTCGCCATAAATCGTTAGCAAATATCGCTCATAGTTCCATAGCCGCGTTAACCGATCAGGCCCCTGCATGCCGGCGGCGCAGGACTGATCGGGATATTTATCCGGCGTGGTCTTTTCACCCGTCAGATAAAAGACTTCCCGCGAGATATAACGTAGCCGAATGGCGTCCACGCCGACGCGACGGGCATAATTGTTCAGTTTATTAAGTCCATAACGATAATCATTATAGTCGTGGCACTGGCTTGTATCGGGGGGTAAAAAGCTTTGCTTAACAGACGGACGCACAGTTGTGAAATAGAGAAAAGATGCCGCATTAGCTGTCACAAATCGCACTTTTAAATTATCCTGATCGAGCAAGTCCGGAGCCTGACCAATAGCCGCATAGCGCTGCACAAAATCGCCGCCGGCACCATTCCCTGCTAAAACTATATCATGCAAATCGGGAAAGGTTTTTTTATCGCTCAGGTAAAGCAACAATAAATCAATGGCGGTAAAAGAACTGATGCCTTTTTGCTGCGGCAGCGGCAATGACTCGCCACCATCCTGCCATCCATCTAACGACCACCTGGCAAGTGTTTTGCCCTGGTCAGGAAGATAGTTGGCAAAGCGCGTGATATCGGGATCAATTAGAAATTGCGGTGCCATAATTAGCGTTTGAGCGTTTTGCGCACCTGCCAAGGTTGTCATCACGGCCAAAGCATTATTGGCATCGCGTGAGAAATCATGAATGACAACGATGGCGCGGGT
>JABDFY010000042.1 GCA_013286365.1 Alphaproteobacteria bacterium | reverse complement strand
CCGAGTATCTAATGACGAAACTTGGTGAAATCGGTGTGCCAACACATTTTATGCGCCGCCTCAATATGCGCGAACAACTCATTCGAAAAGTTGAGATTATTCCAGTTGAAGTTGTCGTGCGCAATATCGTCGCCGGCTCTTTAGCAAAACGACTAGCCATTCCTGAAGGCACGGTCCTGCCGCGCTCAATCGTTGAGTTTTATTACAAAAAAGACGAACTTGGGGATCCTATGGTCTCTGACGAACATATTACGGCGTTTGGATGGGCGACTCCGCATGAGCTTGAAGAGATTATGTCGTTGGCTTTGCGCATCAATGATTACCTCTCCGGGCTTTTCCTTGGTATTGGGTTAAAGCTAGTCGATTTCAAACTCGAATTTGGCCGTCTTTGGGATGAAAATGGTGATATGCGCATCGTTCTTGCTGATGAGATCAGTCCCGATGGCTGTCGCTTATGGGACGTACGTACAAACGAAAAAATGGACAAAGACCGTTTTCGTCAGGACCTCGGCAAGGTCGAGGAAGCCTATCAGGAGGTGGCGCGCCGCCTTGGTATTCTGCCTGAGGGAATTTTGTCTCAAGATAACGCGAACGAGAAAAAAGATGAAAATACGCGTTAATGTAATGCTTAAAGAAGGTGTGCTTGATCCACAAGGTAAAGCTATTGGACATGCACTGGCGACACTCGGATTTAAGGGTATTGATGACGTTCGCGCTGGCAAGGTCATCGAGCTTGATATTGCGGAAACCAGCCCTGACAAAGCCAAAGAGGTCGCCAAAAAGATGGCAGAAAAACTACTCGCCAATCTTGTTATTGAGGATTACAGCGTAAGTGTGCTTTGATACTAACGATTCCCTATTCTAATTAGCCCCGCCTAGAATTCCATGATCGCTAAAATCTTAAACTCTCATTCGATTTCCTTAATGTGTGCCTTGGCGCTCCTAGGGATAAGCCTGTCCGGCTGTGTTGGAGAAACCGAGGAAATCAATCCGCCAGCATATCCCTTTATCGCCATGGCGCCTTCGGCGCCGCCGCCTACGCCATTTGAATATGGGCCAAAATCACCTGATCCGCCCCATCTAGCGTGGCGTCCTGGCTATTGGTCGTTTGATGGCCAACAGTTCAATTGGGTGGCAGGGGAAATGATCGATCGCCCCTCACCGACAGCCGTATGGTCAGCGGATCGTTGGGAAAAACATATGTACGGCTGGGTGTTTATACCAGGTTACTGGCAGTAGATCTTTGAGATCAGTGGTCAAAAAGCCATCTCGAAGACGGCGCAAGAGAAATTCCATTGCGGCATCACTCAGGTTGTTTAAACCAAAAGTTGTTAAAGCAAAAAAGGGCCGTGGCTCCTATAAAAGGAATAGAGTGTTATCTTTGGTCGAAGAGGAATAAAACCTCTCTGGCGCAAACAATGTTATTGG
Source organism: Alphaproteobacteria bacterium (assembly GCA_013286365.1). Taxonomy (GTDB): domain Bacteria; phylum Pseudomonadota; class Alphaproteobacteria; order UBA9219; family UBA9219; genus JABDFY01. The sequence continues at coordinate 9,619 of JABDFY010000042.1, read as the reverse complement.
CTGTCATGAAAAAATGCTTAAACTATATTGTCGTTCTTCTTTGTATCTGCGCGGTAAGCAAGGCGGTATATGCGAGCCCAGACTCCGATCATTACTATATTCCTCCAACTCAGTTTAACGCCGCCCTACAGATCATGGATCTTGGCTTCGCCAATATCTTCGGTTTATTCCGTAGTGCTACCGGCAGTTTTGAATTCGAGGAAAGCACAAAGAGCATTACCAATTTACGCCTAGCGCTCGATAGCACCAGTCTGATCGCGAACAACAACAACAACGAACACGATATCATGACACTTATTGGTGCCGCTCAGTATCCAGAAATCCGCTTTACGGCCCTTGATAATGTCAGTATTGCCGAGGGAAAGGCCGATATTAAAGGCACACTAACCATGCATGGCGTGAGCAAACCAGTAACATTCAGCGCCACACTCAATCGTCTTGGTAAAAGCCCCAATGGGGGTAGTCTCTGGGCAAGCGAAGGTGAAGCGGTAGGCTTATCGCTTCGCGGCAGTTTTAAGCGCGCCGATTTTGGCATGACCGATGACCCAGAAATCCCAGCACGATTTGGCGATACGATTACGCTGTTGCTTGAAGCCCAGGCCATCAAACAATAATGCCTATTACATTTACGGTCGATCTCGAAGATCCAACCGAGCGCTATGAAACTGATGGTCGCTATGTGCTCATGACACAGCGGTTGCTTAACTTATGCGATGAATTTCGCTGCCGAGCTACATTTTTTACAATTGGGCGCATCGCAACTTCGGCACCAAACTTAATCAAAGATATTAGCCGCCGCGGCCACGAAATAGCCTATCACTCACATGCTCATGTGCCGCTGACACAAGAAGAGCCCAATCGATTTAGACAAGAGAGCGAGATAGATATAAGCCGTTTTGAACAACTCATCGGTAAAAAAGTCATTGGATTTCGCGCACCGCAATTTTCTCTGACCCCCCAATGCCTGTGGGCTTTGGACATTCTGGCCGAACTTGGCTTTCGTTATTCGTCCAGCCTGATGCCAACTTTCCTTTCACGGTACGGTTATCCAGGGGCGCCGCGCCAACCCTTTAAATGGCCAAATGGAATAATTGAGCTACCCCTTCCAGTTGCAAATTTTGGTCCCTGCCCCATCCCCTATCTCGGCGGCATATATCTTTATGCTTTGCCTTTAGCCCTGACGCGTTTTTGGAAACGTCGGGCACTCCTGGGTGAAGTCTTATGGACTTATACGCATCCCTATGATTTCGATCGCGAAGTATCATTTTTACATATGCCACATGTCCCCCACTGGATTAACATCGTCCTTGGGGCCGCAAGATATGTCGCAGAAACTAAGATCAGAGGGATTTTGACCGATGGGCATGCCCTACCGCTGGGGGAAAGATTGCCAACTGAGGCCATCAGCTTTCCTTATACCCATTCGTAATAGGATAGCGTCGTTCGCGACTTAGAGTGCGACTTGTAATCTTGACACCCGGTGGTGATTGACGGCGTTTGTATTCTGCTTTGTCAAGCATCGACCAAATACGCCTAATCATCGCAACACCGTGGCCACGCGCGCTAATTTCATTTAATCCCATGTCTCTTTCAATGAGGCACTCTAGAATATCATCGAGCACTTCATAGGGTGGTAAGTTGTCTTGATCCGTCTGATTAGGCCTAAGCTCAGCTGTCGGGGCTTTTGCAAAAATGCGCTCAGCTATAACCGGGCCTTCGGGCGCCAAGCCAGAGGACGGTTTATATTTGTTCCGCCAACGCGCAAGCTTATAGACTTGCATTTTATAGAGATCCTTAAGCACAGCGAAGCCACCACATAAATCTCCATAGAGGGTCGTATAACCAACGGACATTTCTGATTTGTTGCCAGTCGATAAAACCATAGCACCAAATTTGTTAGACAGCGCCATCAAGATCATGCCGCGACATCGCGACTGGATATTTTCTTCTGTTGTATCTCTGCTACGGTTGGCAAATGGTTGTGCAAGTGTCTCAGCAAACGCCGTCATAGCTGCCGCAATATCAATACTTTCAAAACGGCACTTGAGGGCCCGCGCGACACTTTCAGCATCTTCGAGGCTGTCGGGAGACGTATAAGGCGATGGCATCATCACAGCCTGAAGTTTATCAGCACCAAGTGCATCCGCAGCGATCACGGCCACCAAGGCACTATCGATCCCCCCCGAAAGCCCTAGAATAACACCCGGAAATCCATTCTTCTCAACATAGTCACGAAGTCCGATCATGAGGGCGTGATAAACACCGGCTTCATCCTCTGCTACCGAATTCACATTACCCGATGAACATATGAGAGCCGATGATGCTAATGACCATTTTGTCGTCACAACGCCTTCGGACCACGCCTCGAGTTGAACTTGGCACTTTCCACTATCATCCAAAACAAATGAAGTTCCATCAAAAACCAGTTCGTCCTGGCCGCCGGTCTGATTGACATAAACTAGAGATAGGCCTGTTTCGGCAATCCTTTGGCGCGCCAAAGTCTGACGATGGCGAAGTTTGCCAGATTCAAATGGACTGCCATTTGGCACGAGCAATATTTGTGCCCCTTGTTTTTTTAAATGTGAAGCAGCCCCCACAGTCCACATATCCTCGCAAATCATCACGCCAAGTGTTAAACCACGAAAAGCGATGGGCTCTGGTAATGGCGCCGAAGTAAAAACACGTTTTTCGTCAAATGGGCCATAATTGGGCAAATCGTTTTTAAAGGCCTTGGCAGCAATTTGACCGTCACTTAACAAGAGCGCGGCATTATACAGCTTTCCGTTGTCGTGCCATGGCGTACCAATCAGTATTGCAGGGCCGCCATCTGAAGTTTCACGAGCTAGTTCTTCGACGGCAATATGAACAGCCTTTTGAAAACTGGATTTTAGCACCAGATCTTCAGGTGGGTATCCAGATACATAAAGTTCAGAAGTCATCAGAAGATGGCTGCCTTCTGCTGCAGCTTGGCGTCTTGCTTTACGTAAACGACTTAAGTTCCCCGAAATATCGCCAACCGTCGGATTGAGCTGCGCCAGAGACAGCAACAACTCACCCGGCATCTGAGACTCCTAACACAAAATAAGATCTATTTCGCTACAGACTGTTGCAGTGGCGCCGCAGAAGCATCAACAAGTGCTTGTGTGTCATGCATAACTGCCTGTGCAGCACTGACAATAGCCTGGCTCATGGTATCAGCATCGTGCTGAGCCTCAGTACTAATGCATTTCATATAGTCATTTGCCGCCTGAACATATTGGTTGTGCTGCGTCACACGTAAATTAACGTCATTGGCAGGCGTTTCAGGATCATGCGCTTCTGGCGAAGGCGGTGTCGGAGACACACACTGCGTTGACTGCCATGTACCTTGACCGTTGGTCAAAGATGCATTGCCGGCGATAGCCGGCGTGGTGCACATTGCCGTAATCAACAGCACTTGAGTAAAATATAACCGCATGGTCTCCTCCTTCTATGCTGTTATCGTCATTTCAGACGGAGCGATAGCATACTGACAAAATGTTAGTCTGCCAACCTAGCCATTATTATTCATCCAGGGCTTAGTCCACGGCGTATTTGCCTTTCATTTTTTAAATGATCGGCCACGAGAAATGCTAGTTCCAGAGCCTGTGTCGCATTCAAGCGCGGATCGCAGTGAGTTTCATAGCGATCGGCAAGACTGGATTCTGTTACTGCCGATGCACCACCCGTACATTCCGTGACTTCTTGACCAGTCATTTCCAAATGAATGCCGCCTGGATAGACATCTTCACCATCGCAAACACCGAAGAAATCGCGCGCTTCTGATAAAATTCGATCAAAATCCCTCGTCTTATAGCCCGTGGCGGCCATTTGCGTATTGCCGTGCATGGGATCCGAACACCAAATGACGGCGCATCCCTTTTCTTTAACGGCACGTAGAAGCGGTGGCAAATGTTGTTTAATTTTATCAGCGCCCATTCGAGCAATCAACGTCAGTCGCCCCGGTTCAAGACATCGATGAGTTTCAATAATTCGTCTGCCTTCATGGAAGGACCACACTTCAAGCCAATCGGATTTTTTATGCCCCTCATAAACTCAACGTGAGCCCCATCGATTTGCCGCGTGCGATCTCCAATCCACAGCAAGTGCGCTGAGACATCATACCAATCGCCCGAGGTGCTATCGACGCGAGTTAAGGCCTGCTCATAGGGTAACAACAAGGCCTCATGAGAGGTAAAGAAATCAGTTTCGCGGATTCCCGGAGAGGTCTCCGCCGTGATATCGCATGCCGCCATGAAGCCCAGCGCTTCATCTATGCGTGCAGCTAATTTTTGATAACGTTCGCCCTGCAAGCTACGTTCGACAAAGCTCAAATTCCAACGATGGACTTCATGAAGATCGGCATAGCCGCCCTGAGCAAATGCACGTAATAAGTTTAGCGTTGCAGCTGATTGGTTGTAGACTTGGATCATGCGCTCAGGATCGTGCTGACGCGCTTGCGGCGTAAATTCTAGGCCGTTGATGATATCACCACGATAACTGGGTAATGATACGCCCTTTCGGGTTTCCATATCATCTGACCTGGGTTTGGCAAACTGCCCCGCCATACGTCCAACTTTAACGACGGGCGTACCGCCACCGAAGGTTAAAACAACGGCCATTTGCAATATTAGTCTGAAAGTGTCGCGAATATTGTTGGCACTAAATTCCGCGAAGCTTTCGGCACAATCACCGCCCTGAAATAGAAACGCATCTCCCATAGCCACTTTGGCAAGTTTTTTCTTCAGGCGTCTCGCCTCGCCAGCAAAAACCAGGGGTGGCAGCTTGGCTAAACGCATCTCGACGGTTCGCAGCTTTTCGGCATCGAGGTAGCTCGGCATTTGCTTCGCTGCTTTGCTACGCCAACTATCGGGGGTCCAATTTGTATTAGTCATGATCAATGGCCCTAAGGTTTGGGCCGGCCTTGCGGCCAGCGATTACAAATCTATTCAGTTTTTGGGTGAGACGATAGCTATGGTTTTCCGGTGTTACCGGAACCAATAAAAATAGGTAAAACGATACCCGCCGCGGGAAGCAGATATGGCGGTTTTACTATGATTTACCCATATTGGCATGGCCTAAACATAATCGATCAAACTTAAAAAATCAAGCACGGCAAATAGGTGCGTCCGATTTCATGGATTATTCGACAGTTACACTCTTAGCTAAATTTCGCGGCTGATCGACATCGGTACCCTTAGCTACTGCCGTATAGTAGGCTAATAATTGCACGGGTATGGCATAGAGTAGTGGGGCTATAACCGCATCGATGGTTGGGAGGGCCATGCTCCAGAATGGCTTAACACCCAGTTTTGCGAGGCCCGGTTTATCAGAAAACAGTATGACCTTGCCGCCACGAGCAACAACCTCCTGAATATTAGACGATGTTTTTTCAAATAAACTATCACGTGGGGCGAGCACGACGATTGGCATATCATCGTCGATCAACGCAATAGGGCCATGCTTTAACTCACCCGCCGGATAACCTTCAGCATGAATATAAGATATTTCTTTGAGCTTCAGCGCACCCTCTAGCGCCAACGGATATAAGAGGCCTCGGCCCAGATACAAGACATCATTAACTTCGCAAAGATGCTGAGCCAGTTCTTGTATCTTATGATCCTCGCGCAAGATGTCATTGATATGACCAGGAATTTCACGGAGTGATTGAATAATCTCTTCAGCACGTTCAAGGCTAAGCGTTTCACGGGCTAGCCCAGCCGATACAGCCAAACATAATAAAATTGCTAATTGCGTAGTGTAGGCTTTAGTTGAAGCAACACCAATCTCAGGCCCTGCCAAAGTCGGTACGACAACATCCGATAAGCGTACAATAGAGCTATGCAGCACATTAACAACCGCGAGCACCTTTTGATTTTGTGACTTCGCATATTGAATGGCGGCAAGTGTATCCGCAGTCTCACCAGATTGCGAAATAGCTATAAGTACGCCGCCCTCTGGCAAGGGTGCCTCTCGGTAGCGAAATTCAGACGCAATGTCTATTTCAACAGGCATGCGCGCTAATTGCTCAAACCAGTATTTTGCAACCATGCCGGCATAATAAGCTGTGCCACATCCGACGATCGTCACCCGCGGAACCTTTTTCCAATCAAACGGCAATGTTGGCAAAGTCAGTTGGTTTTCCGGCGTGGCGTTGGCCGATAACGTATCGCCAATCACGGCAGGCTGTTCGAAAATCTCCTTCAACATAAAATGTCGGTATTGCCCTTTACCAACCATAGCTCCTGACATTGCCGTTTGATGTACCTTGCGTTCTACAACTTTATCCAGGCCATCATGAATAATCGCAATTCCAGGATGAAGTTCAACCCAGTCGCCCTCTTCTAAATAACTTATGCGATTAGTTAGAGGAGCCAAAGCCAAGGCATCTGATCCCAAGTACATTTCGCTCTCGCCATATCCAATTGCCAGTGGGCTGCCACGGCGCGCTCCGATGAGTAAATCATTGTGACCGACAAAAATAACACCAATTGCAAAGGCACCATCTAATCGTTTGAGCGCGGCGGATGTCGCCTGCTGAGGCGTGAGCCCTTGATTAAGGTAATCGGTTATTAGAATGGCTATTGTTTCTGTATCTGTCTCTGATTTAAATCGATATTGCTTTTTAGCCAGCTCTTCATGCAGTTCACGATAATTTTCGATTATCCCGTTATGCACAACTGCAACTTTATCCGTCACATGCGGATGCGCGTTATCTTCCGTCGGTTTACCATGCGTAGCCCAACGGGTATGACCAATGCCAACCATTCCGGGTAGGGCTTCTTGTTTTAGTTTCGTCGCTAGATTTTCTAGTTTGCCTTCGGCACGGCGATACGCAATATGGCTGTTAACCAAAGTCGCTATGCCGGCGCTATCATAGCCACGATATTCTAGTCGCTTTAGACCCGCCATGAGCAAATCTGCAACCGGTCGTTGTGCTAAAATACCAACTATGCCGCACATGTTATTCAACTCCTTAACTTATTTGTTCCTCAAATCAGGAATTTTGAATTCTTGGTAGGAAGTTCCTGTATCGCGTGTCGGGAGGCAAGTCATTTCAATTCTAACGACACAATATTACGGCCTTAAAAAGGCCATTTAATTGAATATTAATCCGTCCACAGCAGGATGGGAGCATTGGACGGTTCGATAGAGTTCGATGATAGAACGAAGCTCCAGGCCAATATAATCTAAACTACATTCTAAACTACATAGCGAGACTTTCATGACCACAAAAAATAACGATAAGCTTAGCAAAATTGTCAATCCAGAACTGGCACGCGGACCATTACGTGATGCCGAACCGCACGGAGAATTCCACGCCATCGTACGGCTTGCCAAGCCAGAAGCTTATCCGGCCTATATGAAGATACTTGGCCTCTATTCGCCTGGGTTTCTTAAGGCACGCATTCCTTGTAGCGAGATGCGCCATGTCGCAAGCGACAGTAATGTCGTCAGTGTAGAATTATGCGCTCATGTTTCCGACGAAAGTACGCTGTAATCGTCGCGCTGGATAATAAGCCTATATACCAGTATGAATGATCGCGGTTCTTAAACCGAGGTTTAGTCATGCCTAAAATTGCCTTTATCGGTCTTGGTATTATGGGTTATCCCATGGCCGGGCATCTTGCCCACGCAGGCCATGACGTAACTGTCTACAACCGCACAAACATCAAAGCCGAAAAATGGACAAAAGAATTTAAAGGTAAATTGGCAGCGACACCTTTTGCCGCTGCACAAAATGCAGAATTCGTATTTACCTGTGTCGGCAACGACAACGATCTACGTAGCGTTATCCTCGGCAAAGATGGCGCCTTTGAAGGCATGAAACCTGACAGTGTATTCGCCGACCACACGACCGCGTCTGCTGATGTGGCCCGCGAATTATATTCCTACGCCAAACAACGGAAAATTCATTTTCTCGATGCGCCGGTTTCAGGAGGGCAAGGCGGCGCGCAAAATGGTACACTTACGATCATGGTTGGTGGTGATCATGATATTTTCTCGAGAGCCGAGCCTATCATGCGCGCCTACGGCAAAAATCTACAACATCTAGGGCCCTCGGGCGCAGGACAACTGACCAAAATGGTCAATCAGATCTGCATCGCCGGCCTTATTCAGGCCCTTGCTGAGGGAATTAACTTTGCCAAAGCCGCCAATCTCGATTGTGCAAATGTAATTGCGGCTATAAGCAAAGGTGCCGCTGGCTCTTGGCAAATGGATAACCGCGGCTTAACGATGGCGGAAGGTAAGTTTGATTTTGGATTTGCTGTTGATCTGATGCGAAAAGATCTTGGTATATGCCTAGCAGAAGCAAAGCGTAATGGCGCCTCATTACCCATCACAGAACTCATTGATAAGTTTTATAGTGATGTTCAGGTCCTTGGTGGCAATCGCTTGGATACATCTAGTCTTATTTTGCGCTTAAACAAAAAGACAACAATCTCTTGAACCGTCGAATCTTTTTAGCCCTCTGTATAGAATTTTTTTTATTTCATAACAGCGATTCTTTTTAATCAGAGTCAGTGAATTTGGATTTGAGACAAATTCGTTTTTATGGTTAACAAATTCCTACCCGCTTAGTCCAATGCGACGATGTACTGATTTTCTTGAATTTCGTGGCACTTTCATTAGATCGCCTGATTAACCATGCCGCAAGATTCGTCTGATACTTTAAGTCATCGACAGTATTTCACGATGCCATTACGAGCCAAGTCATTAAACAGGAGCAATAGTATGAAAAATGGCCTTAGAATGTTGGCCCTTGTTTGCACCGCACTTTGTCTTGCCATAGGGTTTACTGCAAGCTCGGCTCAAGCTCATGACGACATGATGGTTAGTACGGCTCAGATGCGTCTTGCCAATCTCGGTTATTATGTCGGTCGTTATGACGGCGTCATGGGCCCTGTAACAGCTAAAGCCATCAAGGAATTTCAGAGCACCCACGGTCTACCGATGACAGGTCGTCTAACCATAGAAACCTACAATAGACTTCTCACATCAACTTATGCAGCTTTTAAACCAACAAATTTCTACGACCATTTAGCTTATGTAGATTACCACGCGGTCAATCCCGTAGCCATCGAGCCAGTCGTTTCGTCTGTTCCTGTGGCATGGGATATGCGCTGGCATTACGTCCACAGCCAAAACGTGCCGAGCCGATTTGCTGCGATTGAGATCAACGAAGATGACCGCGGCTCGATGCGTCATTATGAGATAACAATAAACGGTCAAGCGGTTCTGTTTTTAAGTAACCAGCCAAACCTTTTACGTCTATCGAGAACATTCGTTATGAACGACGAAGATGCCGTTATCTTAACGGCCTACCGCGGAGATCCGATGTGCAGCTATAAAAACTATCTATTGTCAGTACGTGCCGATGGTACTTTCGCAGGGCCTCAGGAAATTGGTAACTGCGCCAGCTCATACGAAGCCCATGTAGCCGATAATGCCCTATTCGTTAGTTTTCCAGACCGTTGGATGGGTGACGATGTGTGGCGCTACGAGAATGCTTCGCTGATGCGCCTCTAAGACGTCGCGAAGTTTCTAAGGAAAACCCGCGGGTATACCCTCCCCGCGGGTTTTTTCACAATTATCTGAA
>JABDFY010000041.1 GCA_013286365.1 Alphaproteobacteria bacterium | reverse complement strand
AATCCTGGTCTTGTTGGTGCCGCCGAATATCGTCGCATCGAAGGCGATGAAACGGCGACACTTGTACGTTGGGGCACACTCGACCCGGCAAGTGAGGCAAGACGCTATGCAACAACCGATGAAGCCATCACTAAGCTGCAAAACTATATTTCGCGTTGGTCAAAAGGTGGCGCGCTCGCCCAAGACGATGTCCATCGCGCCCAGCTTGATCTCGTCGTGGCTCTAAGCAATCGTTCCAGAATGGAAGACGTGATCGAGCTTTATAAGACTTTGCTCGATGAAAAGGTAGAGATCCCAAATTATGTTCTTAGTCCGATTGCCGATGCCTATCTCTATTTGCGTCACCCCGAAAAAGCCCGCGATCTTTATCTAAAGATCCTCGAAACCGAGCCAAAAAATTTTGGTGTTAGGCGTCAGCTCTTCTATGCCTATATCGAATGCGACGATTATGACAATGCCTTCCAAGTCATTGACGATCTTGTCAAAGATCAACCCATTTGGGCGCCCCAGACGGGAGCGCCGAATATAAGTCGCTACTCGGCCGAACTAGCTGCGGGCTCGGCGCGGTTATTCGCCGGTGAAGTTCAAGAAGCCAACAAGCGCATCGAACCCTTGGCCAATGCAGCGCCCAATAATCCATCCAGCCGCGAAGCCCTGGGCAATCTTTATGCGGCGCATGGCTGGCCACGGGAGGCCATCGAACAATATGAAATAGGCTTGGCCCTCGAGCGTGCCCCCGATGTCGGCAATGAAGTTGACGCGGCGGAAACAAATCTAAATTTACAGAATTTTCAGCTGACCGAAGCAGCAACACAAGATCTTACACAAAGAGAGCCCGAAAATCTTGCCGTGCAACGTCTTGATCGGGATTGGCAGGTCCACAATATGGCCGAGTTACGCGTTAGGGCAGGCTACGATTTTAGTCCGATCACGTCTGTCAACGTTACGGGTGGCGAGGCCTATGGCATTGATACGGTACTATATTCGCCACCTATTGATTACAATTGGCGAATTTTTGCTGGTGAGTACTACACCCATCAAGTAGAGCCTGATAAAGAGGGCTCAGTGGGGTATTCGCGCACCACGGCCGGCATCGAATATCGTAATGGCCCCATCACGGCCGAGGCGGCACCAACTTATAACTTATATCATAATACTGATCGCGCTGGCGGCGAGGCCGATGCCACTTGGTCGATTAATGATCAGTGGACTGTGGCTGGAAGCGGGGAGCTTTTTTCACGCGACACACCTTTGCGCGCGCTTAATGCCGGTGTCACGGCAGATGCTTACAATGCACATGCCGTGTGGCGCGAAAGCGAAATTCAAGAATTGCGTTTTGGCGGCGATATTATGCCGTTTTCGGACGGCAATTTGCGCAGTGGTGTTGATGCCGATTATAGCCACCGTCTTTTCACATATCCTCATCTTGTCATCGACGGGTTAGTTGATGCTGGCGAGTCCCAAAATAGCGACAATGCCAACAGGCTTTATTACAATCCATACCATGACTTTATAGCTCTCGCTGGCGCTCGCGCGGTTCAAACACTCTATCAGCGCTATTCGACGCTTTACCAACAAAGCCTGACCCTCACGCCGGGGGCCTATTGGCAGCAGTTTTATGGCGATAGCGCCGCATTCAGGCTGCGCTATGAACAGCGTGTGTTCTTTAACAATGTTTTTGAAGCTGGTCTTGGCGTTGATTTCGAACGCCAAGCTTATGACGGCAATCCAGAAGACGATATCGGATTAACATTTGACCTTACGGAGCGTTTCTGATGCGCCGCACTTGTTATGTTTTGATTATCTCTCTTTTTATGTTTGCTAGCTCAATCAGTGCAGCGTTGGCGGCTGATGGGAAGTTTTTGACGTTGTGTTACCACAATGTCGTCGACGATCAGGCTCAACAGGGTTCGGAAAACGTCACGACGGGCAAGTTGATTGAACAGCTCAGTTGGTTGCAGCATGAAGGATATCAAGCCATTTCAATCGACGATCTCTTAGCGGCCCGCGATGGCCGTAGGCCACTACCTGAGAAGGCCGTGTTGCTGACTTTTGACGATGGCTATGAAAGTTTTTATACCCGCGTCTACCCGATTTTACTGGCTTTCCATTTCCCCGCCGTTATTGGCTTAGTTGATAGCTGGATGGCGAACGGCATAGGGGCCAATGGCCAGCCAGGCGAAAGCGTTCAATACGGGGAAGAAAAGATGCCGCGCGAGGCGTTCCTCACCTGGGCCCAGGTACGTGAAATGGTGGGTTCTGGACTAGTCGAGGTAGCCTCACACTCCCACGCCTTGCACGAAGGTATAATCGCCAACCCTCAAGGCAATAAAGAGCCGGCCGAGGTTACATCTGGGTACGATGCGTCAACCAACAGCTACGAAATTCCTGTGGCCTACAAACAACGGCTTTTGGCTGATGCAGCCACTTCGGCACAAGTCATTACGAAGGAAACAGGGCGCGCCCCGCGCTCGATGATTTGGCCTTATGGTGCCTACAATCAGCTCGGCATCATGATCCAAAATAATTATGGCATGCCGATCACACTCTCGCTCGACGACGGTTTTGGCTCAATCGACAAATTGATGGCCGTGCCACGCTATCTTGTTAATGGCGATCCGGATCTAGGCGATTATGTCTCCGATATGCGCAAGCTGGGTAAACCACGTCCGATGCGCGTCATACAAGTTGATCTTGATTATGTCTATGACCCCGATCCTGCACAGATGGCGCGAAATGTAGACAAACTTGTCGAGCGCGTTTACGAGATGAAAATCAGCGCTGTATTTCTGCAGGCGTTCGCCGATCCAGAAGGATCAGGCCTGGCGCGCGCGCTCTATTTTCCAAACCGTTATTTGCCGATGCGAGCGGATTTGTTTAACCGTGTAGCCTGGCAGCTTAGAAATCGCGCTCATGTAAAAGTATTTGGCTGGCTACCGGTTCTATCATTTGATTTTGGCAGAAACATCAATCAGATCGAAACCTGGAATCCTAACACAAACCAAACCGAGATGGATCCCAATCCAAAAGCCTACCACCGTGCTTCTCCCTTTGATCCAGCCGCACGTAACGGGATCATCGGAATATATGAAGATCTTGCTCGTCTAGCGCCAATTGACGGTCTTCTTTTTCATGATGATGCCGTGATGTCTGATTTTGAAGATGCCAGTCCTTATGCCCTTGGCGCTTATCAAGCTGCCGGATTTCCGCCTTCGATCCAAGTCATACGATCGGATCCGGCGCTCATGGCAAAGTGGACAAAATTTAAAACTGACGCTCTCATATCCTTTACGGAAGAGCTGGCTAATCATGCACGCATATTCCGCTCACCTTTGTTAACGGTGCGCGATATATATGCGCCGGTTGTGCTTGAGGGCCGCGATCAGGAGTGGTTTGCACAGAATTACGACGCGTTCCTCGCGGCATATGACTATACGGCTATCATGGCCATGCCCGAGATGGAAAATGTGCCAGAAGATGAAGCAGAAAGTTGGATGCAGCAACTGGTTGTGGCGGCATCGAGAAGACCTAACGGCCTAACAAAAACAATATTTGAGCTTCAATCGGTCGATTGGCGAAAAACGGCAGTGGACGAAGATCGCAGCCTACCAACCGAACGGCTGGGGGCACAAATGCGCTACCTTGCTAGTCAAGGAGCGCTCAACTTTGGCTACTATCCCGACGATTTTGTCACCAATACGCCGGACGCTGGCCTCTTACATAAGGACTTTTCCCTTCAAACCTATCCATATGTGCCATGAAAGCTAAGATTGTTGGCACATCTCTCATCGCTCTTATGGTTCTCTGCGGACTCTATGCCGGCTTTATGCTCGATTTCGTGTTTTTCTATCCTTTATTCATGTCCTTCATTTGGATCATTGGCGGTATTTATTTTTATTATCACTGGGAGCGTATCAGTCTCGGCCCTGACGTTGTACCCGTTCTTCCGGAATACCCCTTTGTTTCAATAGTTATTCCTTGCTTTAATGAAGGAAAAAATTTGGCCGAAACCATAGAAGCGGCGGCGCAGCAGAACTATCCCAATTTTGAAATCATAGCAATTAATGATGGCTCAAGCGACGATACTGGCGCTACTCTCGATCAGCTTGCACTACTTTATCCGCGCTTGCGTGTCGTACATTTTGCAGAAAACCAGGGCAAGGCGATGGCCCTCAACATGGCAACGCTTATTGCCAAAGGGGAGTATTTTGTGACAATTGATGGTGATGCCATGTTGCATCCCAACGCTACTGCCTATCTTATAAAACCTATGTTGCTCAATCCGCGTGTTGGGGCTGTTACCGGCAATCCGCGTGTTCGTACGCGTGCGACTTTGGTTGGTAAAGTCCAGGTTGGCGAATTCTCATCTATCATTGGCCTCATTAAGCGAGCGCAGCGCATATATGGTCACATTTTCACAGTCTCGGGCGTCATCGCTGCTTTCCGTCGGCGTGCTGTGCACGATAGCGGCTATTGGGATACCCACTTGGTGACAGAAGATATTGATATCAGCTGGGCTCTTCAGCTTAATCATTGGCAGATCCAGTATGAACCTTGTGCTTTAGCCGGCATTTTGATGCCAGAAACTCTTCGCGGTCTATGGAAACAGAGGTTGCGTTGGGCGCAGGGCGGGGCTGAAGTATTTTATAAATATATATTGCTCCTTGGTCATTGGCGCGACCGACGTATGTGGATGCTCGTCATTGATTACAGCCTAAGCGCAACTTGGGCGCTATCATACATTCTATCACTGATACTACATATCATTGGTCTCTACATACCTATGCCGCCGGGTCTTAACGTGCCGACCATTTGGCCGCCGGCCTTCTGGGGTCTTGTGCTTGCGACCGTCGGCTTAGTTCAGTTTACGACTGCGCTGATTATAGAATCGCGTTACGACCACAAGTTGTTAAAGATCCTCAGCTGGACAATATGGTATCCTCTTGTCTTCTGGTCACTGTCTTTGTTCACAACGCTTGTCGGTTTTCCGAAGGCGCTATTTAAACGTAAATCTAAGCGCGCTGTTTGGACTTCACCTGATCGAGGTTTCCGATGACGATGAAAAATGAAAGTTCATTTAATACTATTGAATCGGCAAAAGATTTGCCGCTGTATATACGCCTGCGCGATATACTCCTGACGGCCTTGATCTGGATAATCTATTGTTATTTTATGCGCGACTTTTTTGCCTTCTGCGTCGATATCGTTTCCTGGATGTATCACGGTTTCCATAATGCCGCGAGCTATCACAGTTTTAGAGTACTGCGCAACTTTTTAGGTTATTTTGAAGTGATGGATATTCTAGGACTATTGCTCATCTTTTGGTCGGTATATAATCTATTGCGCTATGGTAAGAAGAACCGTCGGCGTCCTTCGCAACCAGTTCAGCCCGAGCAACTAGCCGCGCACCATCAACTGGATGTCGAAGATATCAAGACTTGGCAAGAAGCAAAGCATATAGTTATGCATCATAATGAAGAGGGAAAGTTGGTGGATGTGGTGAAGATTGCATAATCACCAGTATCTCAAAAATGAGCTAAGCAGGCTGCTGTATAAGGCATTCGGGAAACTATAAAATGACCAGCATTGATGCTGTATAGTTTAAACTTTCGGCTGCTCCTATGACGAGCCCCTTGTTGGCAACTCAGCATTATTTTTTGCTGAACAGAGAATGTGTCTTGCTCAGAGTTTCTGTGATACAAAAAAGCGGGGCCCCGAAGGACCCCGCTGAAACGAAAGATATAATTATTCTTTTGCAGAAGGCTGTACTTATAAGCCTGCGACTCTTCTTGGTACCAAGTCGCGACGTGCTAGCTGTCTAATCGATCCACCCATCTGGAAAGCCTCTACGCTTTCGTTGGGGGTGCCGGCCTGATACCGAAGTTTGTCTGGGGTAGCATAAACACCACGAGATATTTCTTTGTCATCTGGACCTCGACCTGTCGCGATGATCACGCCTATTTGGTTTCCTATAAGGTGTCTTATTTCTAAGGAAGCACCAGGACCAGGGGTGATACCAGCGCAAGATCCACTTGCTGATTGGCCGTGGTTTGTAACGCCCTGATAGTTCTCGTTTCCAGGCGTCGTTGTTGAGTTTCCATAATTAAGTGTACTGCCGGTGACAGTTGCACCCGGCATAACGACCGTACCTCCGCAACCTCCGGTGATTGTTTTGCTTACGTTATTGGTTGTGCTATCGGTTGTTACTGGAGCTAGTCTACCGGCCGCTGCGGCATTCGCATATTCTTGATTGCTCTTAGCCATTTCTTGTTCGGCATTGCCAACTTGGATCTGAAACCTCATCGTGGTTGCAGTCTTCGCGACATCAAGTGCAAAATAGGCCCATTTCCTGAACACTGCGTTTTGGTTATCAGCCGCACCAATAGGGATGCCAAATTTATTGAAGAATTGATAAGATTCGGGTGTATTAATATACCATCCCAACAATTCTCCCTTTGTGGGTGCAGGTGTTCCGTCTTCATTCATTGCGATGCCGATGATCGGCTTTGCAAATATAGTTCCAGCCGCTGCTTCTTTTGCGTTTTTAGCATTATATCCAGTCAGATCGTTACCGCACCCAGCTAGTGCTAACAAAATTCCGGCGCCTGTTCCTGTTATTGCCCTGCGTCTTGATACAACCATTCTAATCTCCATCTATAATGTATATTGCTGCATAGCCCTATCACTCTCTTGCGTGCGAGGGTTGACAAATGTCAATTGAGTCGACTGCCGCTTCGGCTATCAAATACGATAATGATGCGCGGGGTGCAAATAAGAAATCAGTAAATAATTGTTCAATCATATGGTTAATATCAAGGCGAGTGATACAATTATAAGGGGATTGTATTGCGCGTTAAAATCTAATCCGCTATAGGTGGGCACGACTTTATTTGAACATATTTGCCATATAGATAAAGGCAAACAAGACACAATATATAAGGGCAACAATTGTCCACAAAGACACAAAAAATTCTTATGATGCTGCCGCTGGCTTTGCCTGTGACGTTTGGAGCGCTGTCTTCGCCTGCCTGGGCTGCCACTTCCACCCCATCCAATGCAATCACCTGCGCGCCGAGTGGCCAGAAAGCCGACATCTCTGACATCGTTTATGGAACACAAACATTCAGCGCATTCGTTGATCGTGCGGCGTCTACCGTAACTCTATGTCCTACCGGCGCTACTGCGGGTGGCCATCCAGATGCAGGATTTATGGATAAGGCAATTCTTGAAATTCATGGAGACAGCGTTTCGGTTGAATTCTTGGCAATCAGAAACATCATGCCCGCTGTTCCAAATCTTATTTTTAACAGCCATGGCAAAAGCGACCAAGCACACGGTGATGAATTTGCACTCCTGAGAATTTGGCAGCTGCCTAAGACACTTCCGACTTACAATGATGCATTAAAGGAAGTTGGAGTTATTGAGGGTCAGATTGCTGTCACAAGTAAGGGTCTTGGGGATGTGCTCGTTAGATCAGGCGGCCATCTTGGCTTCACGACTGTAGCAACTACAAACCCAACCATTAAATGGGATATCAAGGACGTACCAGTTCCACAGAATGATACAGAAAGTGCCGACACATATAAAGATGGTGTTTGGCACAGCAGAAAATATGGAAACTATAGAATAGAAATAAATGGTTTGGTTGCTCGCCTTGTCCCAGTTGGTTCAGCGGATGAAACTTCCACGCAAAGCACGCCACCTAAAGCGGCAGATAGTGAATTGGGTGCAACACGATCGGTCGCATCAACGACCGGTAGTCCGGGGGTAGCAGCACATCTCGTGTGTCACGGAGATTGGTGGAATGTTTGGCTTCCAAGAACAGGACCTGTTCAGGTGCACGCTCTCTCTAAGAAACCCATTAGCTTTCAAATGTGCATAGCAAATCTTGACTATGGCCAGGTTGCAAAAGGCGGCGCTATTTATATAGTTCAGTCAAACGATGGCACAACACATGAGGATATTGCATTAGCATTGCGTGCTTTTGTTAAGGAAGGTCGACTATTTCCGCGGAGCGAAGTGCGAACGTCAGAAGGAGAAAAAATTTTCTCGCTTAATTCTGGTGGTAACCCTCGTACCTTGGATAGTGCGCTTATGCTTTGGGGCGCACAGAGACTGCAAGAACCTCTATCAACCGCTGTTCTATCCACTACTCCTGCAGCTTCCACTGTGACGACAGCTTTAGCTGTGTCGCGACAGGTAATATCGGCACCAGCTCCAGCATCACTGCCGACACGGCAATTGGAATCAGATCGGCGCCAGGCTACATCACAGTTAGGGGCGAATGTAACTGTCAGAACAGGTGAGGTGAGAACGCATCGCGCAACTTTAGATGTTAGAATTAAACTGGATAATACTGTCGATGTTGTCGTTACATCATTGGACCCAAAATACAATCAGGAAGCTTTTCCTGTTAACCATCAGGTATTTGACAGAGATGGAAATCTGGTGGGAGCTGCTGTTCATGTCACTCAACAAGAAAGAATTACGCTTACTACAGTTAATGGCTCTGTTGTCGTGTCTGGAACAGGGAAAGAAGATCCGAATGCTGTTAAGGAGGCGCTACAGCAGGTAGAAATTGAGCGCGCGGCAATCTTTGGAGAAAATTTAAAGCCACTACACCTGGCATATTCGAATTATCCAACAAACACACTTATAGCGGGAAATAACAATCTTGGCGGTGGTTATCAACTTGCGCAAGCTGACTCTGGATCCCAGGGTAACGTAAGCTTTGTTTCTAACGAAGCAATACCAAATACATCTAGTCAGATTATTGCCACAACAATTGCCGGAAACCAAAACCTAGACCAACCCTCCTTTGGTTATTTGCAGCTCGCTGCTAACGATCTCGGCGCATCGACACTGGTAACTTACAAAGATTTTGTTAGCGCCAATGGTGATTACCCCGGAGGTTCCTTTGATTCAATTTCCGTCTTAAGCATTGCGTCAACAGATGGATCTGCTACGGCCTCGTCATTTCCTCAGCAATTTTCTTCACAAGTACTTGATCATCAGCAATCCTCCGGTAGTACAAGCGCATGGGTTTCTGATTTATTAATTTCGGTCCTTGGTTTCGGCTTCACAAAGACATCCGAAACAAAAAATCTGCTTGGCGATCTCCCACTTGAAGATGATGCCCCCATTGACACGGACGATACAGATGAATCCCAACTATTTTTGGGACAAACAAAGGGTCGCAGAACTTTTGGAGCTGCTACTGATATGGCGCTCTCTCACTTGCGTGACACGGCTGGAAATGGATTAAGCTTTTGTCGTGAAATGGCTACGTTCCAGAATATAACAACCTTGGGCATCGGTGGAGGTACGGGCTATCTCACGAGCATGGGGCTCAAGGCTCTCGCCATCAAAGGAGCTTTTGCGGCAGCAGCTTTAGCGACAACGGCACCGGCTGCATCTGTCTTCACTATTCCTGCTGCGTTGTTGGCTGCAAGTGTCATTGCGCCACCAGTAGCGTCAGCTGTCTCCAATGTGTTCGTCGCATTGAAAAATAAAGTAACAGGCCAGGCAAATTTAGAAAAAGGATGGTTCAGAGAAGCTGTTCAACGTGGATGGAGCAGGGGTTGGGAAACCAATCTAGTGGGCTCCATACGCTACTTTAAAAATATAAAGAGCGAAGATGTATTTAGTTGGAAAACCCTTCTCAGGAGCGCAACAGTTCTATCGGCCGCTGTCGGCGGTGTTATTGGCGGAATTGAAGCGATAGAAAAAATAACACAGTATGCTGCTGTGTTGGCAGATGTACCAATGGCGGCTACACCAATTGCAGCGCACGCAGCAGATGCCATGACAGCAAGCGCCCCACCCGAAGCTATCGGTCTTATTGCGCCTCAGCTGCACGATCAGTTGGAACCCGCTTCTTTTGCGTCGTCCCCGGCAAGTGTTGCCGCCCCAATTCAAGAGGTAGTTTTTCATACGTCTTCGGCTAGCCCAGCAACAGGAGCAGACACACCTAGCTTGGTCTCAGCAACCACGCCCGAACACATTCAAAGCACGCTAGTTGAGCTACCGGCAAAAGAACTTCCCGTGGTTCGGTTGGAAACACCAGGTATCCAGACAGATGGTTCAGTGGGTCATGCCATAACAGATAACAATGCCGCAGGTATCAAAGCAATGACCGCACCGCCCATGATCGACCCAATACAAAAGGCCCGTGATCTCATACAGACTGAAGCCTTCAAATCGTTACCAGCAGGATTACAAAAACCTCTCATAGACGCGGTCGATAGCGGCGAACCATCAAAAATTGCCTTTTGGCTTAAACAAGATGAATTCAGACTGGTCAACACAGCGCATAACTTGCCTGCCGGCTTAGAATTTAATGCCGTGGGTCAAGAAGTTGTCGCAAAGTATGGCCTGGAGAATACTACCATCGGTCATCAGCTAAAAGGTGATGGTACATATATAGCCGAAGTTATCCATACGCGTGAAATAAGAGAAGCGAGAGATGCGGCTGCGGCTCTTGCTCGTACCCATCAAGCCGCTCATCAGGCCATCAGATCAGCCGCTCAGCATATTCCACATCTTAAGGCCGCTTAATAAGCCTACCCTAAGATATAAGAACGTTTAACCAGCGATGTGCTGTAGGCCATCTGGATCGAGAAGCGTTATTTCCTCACCCTTCATACTGATAAGGCCGCGAGTGACAAAAACTTTCATCTGCTTATTGATGCTTTCGCGCGAAGTTGCCAACTGTTGACCGATAGCTGATTGATTGAGATGCGCGCGAATGACGATGTGACCCTCTTCTTCAACGCCATAGTCGCCAGCTAATCGTAAAAGATATCGCGCCAACCGTATGGGCAGATTCTGAAGAGCAATTAAATCGATTGTATCGATATAGAGCCGCAAACGATGACATAGCATCTTGATGATACCAAACATAGCTTCCGGATTTGCCATCAGCGCCGGAATAAAATCCTCATGCTTGATAATCATCAATGTCGTTTCGGTATCTGCGTGTGCGTCCGTTGTTCGTGGTAATCCATCCATGAGTGCTGTTTCACCAAAGACTTCGCCCCTTTCAACCAATCCCAACAAAACACCGCGACCGTCTGTTGTCGTCATGCTCATGCGTAAACGTCCCGACATGACGGCGCCCATGAAG
>JABDFY010000040.1 GCA_013286365.1 Alphaproteobacteria bacterium | reverse complement strand
TCAACTGTGATGCGCCTTTAGGGTCATTCACATTTCCGTTAAAAAGTTTAAATCTAGATTTGCCCTCAATCACAATTTTCTGCATCTGAGATGTGTATTGCTGACACAATGATTGATACGGTCCTTGATAATCGGGAAGCAAATAATCTCCTCTTCCTTTTTCTCCTGCAACCATTTCAGGAGAGCCAACGCCAATCGCGGCGCCCCTACCTGCTGAAGACATATTTCTAGCTGCTATGTGGATACCGCCGATACTACAGCTTACCCATACACCCTTTCCATTCAGGTTTTCTCCGACTGCCGCTGTTCGTCGCGGTGTAACCGTTTCCGGTACATGCTGCTTTGATGTAGTTTTTAAATCATCGTGTTTTAAATCGTGATCATCCTTTTTTTGTTCTTCTTTATCAGCGTGATCATCTTTTTTTTGTTCTTTTTTATCAGTCCTCAAATTCTGCTCTGTATGACATGGCTGCTCGGCCTTTTCAGGCTGGACATGATCAAAACATGCCGTATTGACTGTCCGTAATTTTTTAGGCTCTACCGTTATGTTGTGATTGCCAATTGTTTCATGAGATGGGGGTGGGCTGACTTCTTCTGCAGCAAAAGTTTGCACCGAAGTAAGAAGGCCGCAGATTAAAACTGCAATTATATATTTTGACTGTCCCATTAATTCCACATACGAATAACGCAACGCGCCCAGAAGCAATATGGCTATATTCTGCAGAATATATCAGATGAAGGTTAAGACTTATTTGAGTATAATAATTTAGTTTAAAATTAACTATGTCATATAATTAGACACTCCAGATACCAGCGAAAAAGTTGGCAGCGCCGTCATTTCGGCACGCGCGGTCTATTAGATAAATCCACTAGATAAAGTAGCCCTTTAGATAAAATTGTGGGTATATATGACGATGGTTTGTCATACATCTTCTATCTATAGATGTGCAGAGATACAAATACCGGAAATTTATCAATGAGTGTAGACTGTAGACGAGTTATTGTAGATAGATATCGAACTGTGTGCAGTTTTTTACTTGATTGAGACGCCTTAACTACACGTCAGACAACGCACTGCGCTATTAATTATTCCACACTACAAACTCGGTATTAGGGCATATCCCTAATCTAGATCGCCGCCAATATCCGTATCATTTCTCCATTTCGAAAGCTATCATGTAGCTACTTGCATTTTTACATAAAATAAATATTTTCTATGTACGTTGCCAATCATGAATAGAATAACAATTCTACTTAGCGCTCTCTTGATTGCTGGTATCGGTTTTATCTTTGCCATGCCGTTTTTCGGTTTGGTACATCTTCCCTCATTTTTGCCATTTCCGCTGTTAGATCGGTTCCAGCGAATACAGCTTCTCCGACAAGCCGAACGGGGCAACGTCAATGCAGAATTTCGATTGTCCTGGAACTACTACAAAAATGGTCCATACGATCCGCAAAATTATATAGAAGCTTTAAAATGGAGTAAAAAAGCCGCCGAAGATGGAAATATGAGCGCAGCAAGTAATATCGGAGAAATGTACGCAGAAGGCTCTGGCGTACCGCAAGATTTTCAACAAGCGTTTAAGTGGTTCAAACTTGCCGCTGATCATAATATTGCTCCCGCGCAAGCCGGACTTGGACAATTGTATCGCTATGGCCGCGGAGTTCCCCAAAATAATGCCGAAGCGCTCAAATGGTTTATGAAAGCTGAGACACAGAACGACGCTGTTGCAGAAAATGAGCTTGGCATTATGTACAATAAAGGAATTGCGGTCGATCAAAATAAGGGGGAAGCGTTTCATTGGTTCAAGAAATCTGCAAACAGTGGCTACGCTCCTGCCGAAGAAAATATAGCAGATATGTACTCAACTTACATCAAGGACATGGCTGTACCACAGAATGATGAAGCGGCGTTCACATTCCTTTTAAAGGCTGCCGAACAAGGCGATGCCAAAGCGGAGGCAAAACTTGGTTTTTACTATTTGATTGGTAAGGGAACAGAAAAAAATTTATCTGAAGCTAAAAAATGGCTAGAGAAATCAGCCAATCAGGGCTTTCCCATTGCTCAATTGGCTTTGGGTGTCCTCTATACAGGCGACATGGGTGGTGGTTCGAATCTTACTGAAAGTTATAAATGGCTGAGCCTTGCTGCCGCACAAAATCAGGCCGATGCGCAAGATGTCCTGGCACGAATTAAGCCGCATATGATGGTGGGAGAAGTCGCGGCAGCCCAAGAAATGGTTCACTCTTTTGCTCCTAAGGTTGAAGAAAATTTGGCAACGGTGCCTGAACACAAGTGAGGTTTTCCATAAGCAGCCCCGTTGTTTTCAACTTTTCCCATGGCAGCACGATATGGATTGATTGATATTTAGAAAAAACAGTGCGAAACTGCATAATACAGTTAGTGAGCGCAGACTCTAGGTTTAAGAATAAATTAATATAATATCCTATAGCTTCTCCAATTGTCGATTTTGCAATTACACTCGCAACCCACGATTACGAGATATCTTATGAAGATTCGATATCATATTTTTTCCGGCTTGTTATCGGTTGCATTCATTTCTTTTTCTGCTTCAGCGTATGCCAATCCAAATGAAATGGGCGTTTGGGCGACTTGCAATCTTGTCACTACGCGTATAGGCGCCAAGAATTTGGCGGAAAATAGGGAAACCAATTTACAAATTGGCAGAGAAGCGAATAACAGGGACTTTATATTTTCAAGTTATTTGGGGCATTACACAGATCTCTGCCAACAATATACCCCTCAATTGAGTGCCATGGTTAGTGAGGCACAAGAAGAGTTTCATCTTTATGGTGGTAAAGTGAATGATCCAGAAGGTGCAACATTATTCCAACAACGCGAATTAGATCTCCTTAATGGGTTTACAGAAGAAAGAGAAGAAATTCTCAGAAAATCGAAAGAAGCCTTTGATGAGGCTCGAAAAGATCCCCAGGCTCGGCCAGACAAAGAAAAGAGAATAAAAGATGAACGTGGTTTGCTACATGATGAACGTGAACATCGTTTGGAAAAAGAACATGAAGACTTCAAGAAAAAATTGGCAGAACACAATGAGCATGCCAGACAACATACAAACATAACCAAGTAATTTGTCATTACTTATCCATCAACCCACTGAAAGGATTGATGGATACGATGCCGCTTTGCGAGATGCCCCCTACCATGTCAATAATTGGGGCTAAAGCACGTACAATGCGTTAACTCATGCTGGCTTCTGCAAATTTCACAAATTTTCCATACAATCTGATAGAGAACATTACACTGTAATGTCGGCTACATTCCTAACTAATTTGGAATCGTCGACATCCCATTAGGCACATGTTAGGTTTTATATGTTCGATTCAGTTTGTTTTTAGGAAGTATATGTGAGGTTCATCAGAGAAAACCCAGCGCTCGCGGCAGGTATTGGCCTCCCTATACTGGTCGTTATTCTGTTTTTCCTTGCTGCCGTTGTGCCGTCATGGCTGGTCGCACCGCCGCGATATGATATGCTTTATACGCTTGATGTGTATTATCCCTACACTCTTCATACGGCAGACAGTGACGATGTTCGATACGACGTGGTGGACGGGCATCTCAAGGCCTATAACCGGTGGAACAAAAACAGATACGCAACGACAATGACGCATTTATTTCTGTTTGATGCAGAAAAAATGGCCACACGTGAAATTTCTAGCCCTCCACCTATTCCTGCCGCTGACGATAATGAATGGCATGAGTTTCCTATAGAGGAAACGAAAGGCATGACCCTTGATGCTACATCCGTTGCACCCGACGGATATGAATTTCACGATCATTACGATACCGGCGAATTCTTCTGGCCAATTTTTAGTAGTCAGCCGGATAGGGAAAGAATCTTTATTGAAAAAAATGCACGCACGATTAATTTGGCAATTCCTGGATCTTCAACTTATCAACGAGGGAATCCCCATTTCTTGGGCTGGATTACATCGGGAGAAAAATAATGACAGCCTCGTCTCGAGAAGAAGCTCTAAAGCAAATTGTTAGTCTAGCGCATGAGCACAGGCTTGCATCGAGAGAAATTGCTGCAGCTCTAGCTGAGCCGTCATCTTTTTCTAAAAATAGGACAGCGCTTTTTTTTGCCAGCATAGGCGGTGTTTTTATCTTTTCGGGAATTGCCGCCTTCATCAATATGTTTTGGCAAGATATGAATAGCCCGTCGCGTGTTATTATTACTCTGGGGTCCGGCTTGGCTTTGTTTGTAACTGGTTTACTAGCAGCCAATGACGTCCGCTATCGAAAGATTAGTGCGCCTATTTTACTTGTTGCAGCCATTTTGCAACCCACGGGATTGTTTGTCCTGCTCCATGAATATTTTCCTCCAAGCAATGATCTGCGTTATGCCGGTTTGTTCGTTTTTGGCGTAATGTTAATCCAGCAATTTTTTTGCTGGTGCGCGACAAAAAGACCTGTGTTGCTGTTTTTTGCTCTGATGTTTGGCAGCGCAACCATATCAATCATTTTCGATTTGCTCGGAATCAGCAATAAATGGAACGCAGTCATTGTCGGTATTTCACTATTAAATTTGGCTTATGGTTTAGCTAAAACCAACTACCGACCGATGGCAGGATTCTGGTTTTTTCAAGGAAGTATTTTATTATTAGGCGGCCTATTCGCGGTTCTACAAAAATCAACTTTGGAGCCTGTCTATCTCGGCGTCACCTGCTTCACGATTTATATCAGCACAGTCATGCGAAGCACCACATTAATGGTCGTTAGTGTCATAGCGATGCTTTTTTATATCGCTTATTATACGGAAGAGCATTTTGTCCATTCAATCGGCTGGCCTGCTGCCTTAATTTTGCTCGGCTTTGTTTTCATCGGTACTGGTGTCGTCGCGGTAAGACTAAAGAAAAAATATATCACCCATAACCCATCATTAAATGGACTGAAGGCGGATGTTATTAGTAGATATCGAGAAGACTAGAGGGCACTCAGCACTACCGAGAGTGAGCACTACCGAGAGTGAGCACTACCTGAATAAAAAGACAAAAAAATTAAATAAAATCAATGCTTCGCACATTACACTGTAATGTTTTTTGTTCATTCTTTAGTTTTTCCTTTCCCATCACCCCCCTGAAAGGATTGGTGGGTACGATCCCGCTTTGCAGGATGACCCCTACCATGTCAACGGCCAAAGATAACGCGACACGTTGGCATTTCAAGAACTTATCATGTCGTTTCGTGCCTTAGAGTGACAGCTGCGCCCCCATGACTGACACATAACTGACACAAACTTTAGTGGTCTGAAGTCAACTGCATTAAGGTTTAAATCCGCAAATCTAAGCCATGCTCAGTTCTGCATTATCATCAAGTCTTCGTGAAGGGGGGCGTGAAAAATACCGAATGCTGCCCTGATCAACTGTTATTAGTTTTTGCTGTAATGAAGCTACAAACTTTTCGACAGCCGCCGGAGTTATATCTTCACCAATAATTTCCAAGACCAAATTCATTCTATCTGCCCCGCGCCGCGTAGTCGTAAAATTCTCAGGAATAAGACCATACTTGGCTAAAACAGTTGCAACTCGCGCGAGGGTATCCGGTTGAGCGTCCATAGAAATAACGATTGAGTGGCTATCTGGCCTCTTGTCTACAATCTCTCCAGAATGAACGACAATTTCAACACCCGATCCGCGTAAAACCTCAAAAGGAGAAAGCAACCTTCCGGCCTTTCGGTGCATTAAAGTTAAGTTGAACCCAATCCAATCAGAGTCACATCGAGCGTCTGGACTAAACAGCCCCAGCAATTCGCCGTAAGGCTCCATGAATTCTTCAAACATGGCGCGGTCAGAGTCTGAAACAAGAGAGGGTTTGGCATCTTTTGGCGTGACGGTGAAGTGCTTAACTCTAGATTGTAAACCTTCGTCCCATTCGGCGGGTGTAGCGTCCCATTCAGCAAGTTTAGCCTCAACCGAAGAATCAAAAATATTAGCTAGGGTCGGAATAATTTGGTCGTAATCGATCTCGCTCATTTTAATTACTCTTTCCAAATTGTAGCCAAAAAAATGACTAATACGCTGCTAACACACATAACTGACACAAACTCTCTCCGTGTACATATTGTCATTGCTCATTCTTCATTAGACGAGCGAATGGAGAACTTCTAGCTTTTTGTCTTGCAACTGCTTCTTCAGTCGTTGGTAAGCTTTCGATATCCAAGTCCGCAAGTTTCTTAAGCATATTTTCTCGACTATCTCTCACAAGCGCGGGAGTTAAAGGATGCACACCCCCTTCTGGATCTATCACGGCTAAATCTAAAACTGGCGTATTATATTCCGCAAGGTTAGTAGCGAGTTTACCAGCATCCATCAGAACGGGAGCTCCATTTGCAGTCTTAGCAGTAGTCACTTTGAATATTGCGCCCTGCTCTCCTTCTGACTTAAAACTTAATCCACCGGAACGCGGTCTGTAGCCATTTCCATGAAAAACAGAAAACCAGTATTTTTGACCGGTATCCAAGTCAGACAAATACAAAATAAGATTGCTGCTCTTACCCCATCCCTTATGGTCTAGCGAGGCTACCCATATGCCTACAGGACACCCAAATTGATAATCTGCCCGCTGTTCAAACTCACTAAAACTATCAGTCATTATTTTTTCCTGTAAATATCCAAATGAATTTAGAATATAATTCCTGCGACTTAATAGATTGATACGCCCCTATGACACAGACATAACTTACACAGCCACACTGCGATATAGCGGTTAGCTAAAATTTATTCCCCAAATAAAAATCTGGCAAGCATTCCCTCTTGATATCTTTTTGCCAGTGGTCCTAAGCCGCGTTCAGCATCCTCGGCACTCGCATTATTAATTTCATATGCGGTTATAATTTGAGTGCTAGTTTTGAACCCTAGATCAAAATCTGTTTTCACACTTCGTAGATCTAAAATTTGGTCAACACTAGTCTCATTGACATCCGAAGCTCTGACAAAATTCCTGCAGACTCCATAAACAGCTTCCGAAAAACGCCGGTTGATTCCAGTTTCACCATAACTCGTTTCCGTAAGCGCGCTCTTTGCGGCCGCTAAGATAGCATCACGTTCGGTTGGAATGAGTGCAATCAATCTTGAGCATATTTCGTCTCTTGGAAGTGCTATCTCTATTTTAATGTTCGGCTTTGTTGGCCATTGGACAATTTTTCTCTTTTCATACAGTAGTCTGGCATCACAAGGATGTTCAACAAATAAGGCTGTTTTGCCGGCTGGTTTATTAACAAGGTAGGTGAAGCGGCGAATGTAACCATCAGGCCAGTTAAATCGTCTATGGCCTTCGTCAATGCTTACAGCCGTGATATCGTTTCCGGTAAGAGTACTCACTTCTCCGTTAAAATCATCTGAACCAATGTACCGATCAAATAGCATCATGCACGTCCTATTAACTAGGTGTGACTTGCCGATTTGCGGTACACCATTTAGGTGAATTTCGATGGGTGACGGGGGAGCATCTAACCAATGAGTCAAAAGAGCAGCGCTGAGGCGAACAGCCGTTTGACTCAGAGTTTCCACTCTCTCAATGGTTTTAAATGCGTTGGCTGTATCAGTCATGTTTCTAAAA
This sequence comes from Alphaproteobacteria bacterium, assembly GCA_013286365.1. Classification (GTDB taxonomy): domain Bacteria; phylum Pseudomonadota; class Alphaproteobacteria; order UBA9219; family UBA9219; genus JABDFY01. The sequence goes on along the minus strand of JABDFY010000040.1, from coordinate 3,847 downwards.
TATTTTTTAAATCAATCCGCGCTGAAAAGTATCATATAAACTCCTAAAGAAATACTTTCATTTAATGCTTTAAGCATTGATTCTAAAGGAAGTTTTTGTGCCTCGATGCTTTAAAGCATTACGACAAAGTGCTTTTAAGCATTTTGGTAAGTACACGTGAAAGCATTTCCTGACGGAAATGCGCCGCGTGTTTTACGCGCGACTGAGGTGCGCCATCCGGCGCAGCAACTAAGTCAGTCCGTGGATTTTCTTGGACTTGATATTGTTTTGTGAGGCAGGAACTGATGGTGCAGAATCCCTGATAACAGCAATCGCGGTTTGCAGACTATGAGCCGTCAGTAAGCGTAGTTTGCGTTGCTTGATTTCAGCAAGTTCAGCAGGCGCGATTGGTGCGGCATTTTCAATTGTTTCTTGCCGTTCTGCCATGAAGAACATGCGGCGTTCTTGATAGCTTCGCCAAGCCTCTGGCGTGTTTTCGCTATAGGCATATTTCTTCGCCTCCAGAAGCTCCGTTATACAAAAAAGCCGGAATGCTTCGTATGGGCTTATGGCATAAAAATCCTTGAACAACTGAACTGGCCGTTTATTGATAAGCCCTACCGTCCTATTTCTAAGCAGCCATCTTACCTCAACCTTACGGAATACACGCTCGGGAGCTGCGCCGCACACGGCAGTAGCAACCTCATGAAACCGTGATTTCATGAACTCAGTTGAGGCCATGGCCCAAACGCTGAAACTAGCCTTTTCTCTTGGTTTTCTTCTGCTGCCGTAAAAATCTATGAAATAAATTTCAAGGTCAGCGGCTTCAAGAAATTTCCCTGTAACCGTATCGTCAATTCTTTTGCCGTCCTGAATGCGGGCCTGATCTTTTGAGTGATGCCAGTTACTTAAAATCCCGGTTTTTACCCTTCTTCTGACGGTATCAGGAGGGCCAGAATACAAAACCACAAGGCCGCCATCGACAAAGGCCGAGGCTAAACCCATATTTTTAATGAGTTGCTTTAATCGCGCGCGATATTGGCGCGCATTGAGGCCAGCCTCAATCATCATGGTTATCTACCAGCGATGATTAAAGCTTAGCGGCTAATCGAGCTTTTGGGGCGTCGGCAGCTTCCCACGCTGTTACCGCTACCCTTAATTTGCGGAGGGTTTCGTCAGGAATATTTGTCGTGCGGATCAACTGGCCAAGCTGTCTTTTGCCACCGCGAAGCGTGATTTTTTCGGCACTATCAACACGTTCGGTTACGGCAATTGTTATTAAGCCATCGCCGACTTGCCGAGGAACAAGGTATTCATTTCCATCGATGACAAAAACATCCCCAACAACTTCACGAGGGTCGCCATCGATAATTGTGGCAACTGGTGCATTGGCCGGACGATGTGGTTGAGTAGCCACGCTTTTTAAACCTTTGGCTGGAACTGCGCTCAATGGAGGCAGCTCATACAAACAATCTGAAATAACTTCAGCATCATCTAACATAGCGCTCTCCAATGGGTTTATCAAAATGGTTTCATCAAAAATTAACCAAACCGGCACGTAAGAGTTTTCATAGGCCGATTGGCAGAACGAAAGGTATCACGGGATAAGCCATTCAAAAATCACGGAATTACTTTTAGGAAATACGGATAGGAAGCTGCAAATTTTTGATAGCAGTTATGGTTGCTAAATATTTAATTTGTGGTTTCGGGAGCGAAGAGTCTGAAACCCGGTCATTTGGGTATCAGGTATCAAGCGTTATTCGCGTACGTCCCATCAGTCGTTGCCTTGCTTCGTTGCCAATTTGCCCAGCAGAAGTTTTTATCTCAAGGAGCCACGTCCTGTCCTCTCCACGACGAAGCCGTAGTGCCTGCTCAGTGGCTTCGAGTTCTACGCCCGTTGCCGCGTTTAGAAGGCGCGCGTAGTGATGAAAGCTGGCATCCCGCTGGTTTCCCATGCGAGCCAGTGCGGCAGCTCTTCGTGTGATGTCCTGAATGCTCATGGTATTTTTTTATCCACATCAACAAGAAATGTCGATTGATGTGTGGAACTGCATGTTTTTAAAGAGAGAATGCAAGCCGTGTAAAGTTTGTGCTCTATGTAAAATTTGCGAAGCTTGATACGCCCTGAGACGTCCTGAGACGATCTGTTCTCATCTGTTCCGTTTTTTTAAACTGATTTTGAACCATATCTGATAATAATTTTTTAGGAATTTTCTCCTAAACTAAGATGATGGATCAGTCTCATAAAAAGTTTTCAGCGCGTGAGTTTTTAGTTGGCATGAGTGGCCGCTTTGGTTCTGTTTTAGACATTCCTTACATGCTGCCTTGTGATTGGAAGCCCGATATTAAAGTCATTATTGGTAAAGCCTGGAAGAAGCAGGCGAAGAACGGCAGAGAGTATTACAAGATGAAGTTCGATGCCTTTCGTACGCCATCAGGTAAGGCGCTCTACGCACAGGCCTGGTCACGAATAAAGGAACCTCGCGAATATGATGTTTATTGCGATGAAAAGGACGTACCCGTTATCAATCTCTGCCCTCTGTTGGGAAGAGAACCGATCCAACCCTCATTTTCTGGGATCTGGTGACGTAGGGTAGGAAGAGTTTGTTGTTGGTTTGGTTGTTTGTGTTTTTAACGTCTGATTAAGATTTCTCCGTTCTTGGGCTGATGGTCAGCTGCAAGAGGTGTCTTACGTACCGCGTAAGCTTTAACGCCGAAAGGCATTGCTTGCGGGTGACGTATGCCGGTAGCGGTTCTCAAGCATCATTTTTGCCGTCGTGGAAGTACTGGGCCTAAAGCCCATGCTCATGCGGCTTATCTCTCAGGCACCAAGCTCAATGACGGTAAGGGCAAAACAGCTGACTTCAGGCCTAAAGGCGGCATTCTTCATGCCGAGTTATGGGTGCCAGAAGACGCACCACAATGGGCCAAAGACAGAGGCGAGCTATGGCGTAATCTAGAGGGCAGGGAAGACAAATCGACACGTCCAAGCAATGCTATCCTGGCCCATAAGTTCATTGGCGCTCTGCCGCATGAATTATCTTTCGAAGAAAACGTCCGTTTCGTCAAAGATTATATCCGCGAGCAATTTACACGCAGGGGTTATGCCGCCGATTGGGCCATACATGCCCCCGATCCAGGTAGTGATAGCCGTAACTACCATGTGCACATCATGGTGCCCCTGCGTAAGTTTGAACACGGCACCTGGGCCAAGAAAAAAGACCGCTATCCAAAGAACTCACCAGCCTTAAGTCTGTTCATCAAAGAAAAGCAGCAAGCCTTCTTTGATCTACAAAACAGATACCTCGAGAAGAACAACATAGACGCCTACATCCACCGTAAAAACGGCAGATGGACGGTTACCTATGAACCTATGCCATCAGAGGCCAATACAACCCTGGCTTCTATGCATGCCCAAAGACCTCCCTACATCACCAAGCCGATCATTCGGCCCTCTCTGCCAGCGACGAAAAACAGCCGCGTTGGAATGGCAGCCCTCTTTAATCTCGCTTCGCGTGAAGTGACGAGCCAGCCTAAACAAAACATCAATCACAGTTTCAAGCTCAGCTCCGGCACCAACGGATGGCCACCGCAAGCCATCGCTGATTGGGCGTCGTGGGGCCACAGAGAAACCATTCGGTTCTTCAGGCTTTGGCCAGAGTTGGCATCAGGCAACTCAATGGCCATGGGAGGGATTAGCCCATGACAGAAAATGAAATCGAAATTCCTGAACTCCGAAATCTTCCTGGGCTTGCAACCGCTGATCAAGTGGCTGCGGTCCTTAAATGTTCAAAACGTCACGTCTTACGCGAGTGCCAAGCAGGAAGAATGGCATTCGTGAATATCGCCGGAAGATTTTTGATCACTC
>JABDFY010000039.1 GCA_013286365.1 Alphaproteobacteria bacterium | reverse complement strand
GACCGACACGCCCGTCGAAACATTTAAGCGCGCGACGGCGCTGGCCATCAAGGCCATCGGCCATCGGGCAGAACTTGAAGTCGGCTTTACGACAGAACCCACTGGCGTTGCCGGAACACGCGTCAAAGTACCTCTGCCTTCGGCAGGCCTCCCACGGACGGAAGTTGCCTTCATTCGAGGTGCTGCTGATGCTGTGGCCTTACGTTTGCGTTATCATGATACCAAAATCCATGCCAAAACAGTTCCCGGCAATGCTGTAGCGCGCACAGTCTTCGAGGCTCTTGAGCAAGCGCGCTGCGAGGCTTTAGGTGCCCAACACATGTCGGGTGTAGCCCATAATCTGACAACTTTGCTCGATGAACGCTGCAAACAACAAGGTTTTGAGCGCTCTACTTCCAAGGCCGAAGTTCCTTTGGCCGATGTTATGCGTCTTTTGGCGCATGAAAAATTCTCAGGACAGACCTTGCCAAAATCTGCCGCGCGAGCCGCCGAAATTTGGCGCCCCTGGATCGAGGAACGCATTGGCTCACAGTTTGGCCATCTCACAAAACTTTTACACGATCAGAAGGCCTATGCTGATGAAGTGCACCGCTTGTTAGAGGCTATGGATATGGAAGGTCCGGGCCAAAATCAGCCCGATGAGGGCGAGCCAGAAGATGAAGATGGCGCCTCTGGTGCCGAGCAGGATGAAAAGCAAACCTCAGCTACCGACGCTGAAAGCGACGAAGGCGAACCTGATAGTTCCGCAGGCAGTGCCGCCGCCGAACAAAGCGACAGTCAAGATCAAGAAGGCGAACAAAGAGCAAATGCCACGACTGGTGAAGGCGAAGCACCGCAGCAAGGCAACAATCGGCAAGGTGAGGATTGGGATTTTGAAACAGGTCCACGCACGACATATCGCGTCTTTAGCACACGACACGATGAAATTGTTGCCGCTCGCGAGCTATGTCAGGGTGAAGAATTATCGCGTCTACGCCTGATGCTTGATCAGCAAGTCCGTCATGTGCAAAGCATGATCGTGCGCCTAGCTAACCGTTTACAGCGCAAATTAATGGCGCAGCAAACGCGCTCATGGGAATTTGATCTTGAAGAGGGATTGCTTGATACCTCCCGCCTGGCACGGATTGTTGCCTCACCATCACATTCACTCTCTTATAAGCGCGAAAAGGCGACCGATTTTAGAGACACTGTTGTCACCTTGCTGATTGATAACTCAGGCTCCATGCGCGGTAGACCCATAACACTCGCTGCCATGAGCGCCGATATACTGGCACGTACCTTGGAGCGCTGCGGCGTCAAGACAGAAATTCTAGGATTTACGACACGCGCTTGGAAAGGCGGCATGGCACGCGACGAATGGGTTAAAGCAGGAAAACCGCCTTTACCAGGACGACTGAATGATCTGCGCCACATTATCTATAAGGCCGCCGATGAGCCTTGGCGGCATGCACGGCGAAATTTAGGGCTGATGCTGCGCGAGGGCTTACTCAAAGAGAACATCGATGGCGAGGCGTTACTCTGGGCTCATGCGCGGTTGTTAGCGCGCCCAGAACAGCGCCGCATTATCATGGTCATATCTGATGGAGCACCTGTTGACGATTCTACTCTTTCAGTCAATCCCGGGAACTATCTTGAACAGCATTTGCGCTCAGTGATCGATTGGATCGAAATAAAATCTGACGTTGAGTTAACAGCAATCGGCATCGGTCACGACGTAACACGCTATTACCGCCGCGCCGTCACCATCAGCGACACCGAGCAACTCGGTCCGGTCATGATGGGACAATTGGCAACCCTGTTCGATGAACAGCGTATGCAGAAATATTAGCACAAACTGCATCGACTTGCATCTCAATCATTTTATAAGCTGCAAACAGGACGAGTGAAAATGAACATTGATTTTAAAAAAAGCTCAATTCTAGCTTTCGCTCGGATGTCGCAAGGAGTAGAATTAAGGGGTATATGGTAAAATCTTCCCCCAAACCCCCGCAGCGTAAGCGTAACAGCGCCGAACGTCGCCGCAGCCGCATGCGCCGCGTCGAGGACAAAAGATCACCAGATTTCCGTGATCTCATCGAAAACGGCGTTCAGGGCGTTCTCATCCATAGCAACTTCAAGCCCCTCTACGCCAACACGGCCTTTGCCAAATTACTTGGCTATAAAACGCCGCTTGATGTCATGAAGCTACCGTTGATCCGTTCAATGGTTCCGCCTGAAATGTGGGCGCATGTTGAAGAAGAATATGACGATCTCATGCGTGGCGAAAAAAAATCCGTCATAACACGTGTTAGGGCCATTCGGCGTGATGGCAAGGAAATCTGGTTATCCGTCACGGAGCGCGTTATCGATTGGCATGGCGACAAGGCTGTGCAAATTAATGCTTTTGATATCAGCGATCAGATGGCCGTTGAACAAGTTTTGCTTAAAAGTGAGCAATATCTGCGTGCCATGCTCGAAATTCTCCCTTATCCAATCTACATCACGCGCATTGCAGATGGACAGCTTCTATTCGTTAATCGAAAAACTTGTTTGCTTTTTCAACAAAGTGCCGGGCTATTGCTGCGCAGCAAGAGCATCGATTTCTTTGTTGAGCCGCAAGAGCGTGAGAATCTTCGTTTGCTCTTTAAAACAGTGCGCGATATTCGCGATGTCGAAGTAAAAATGAAAACCGCACAGAACCGCGAATTTACGGCCGAAATTGCCGCTATATCGATGGTGTATGGCAATGAAGCGGCGGTGCTGGTGGCGCTGAACGATATTTCACACCGTAAACAGCTTGAAAATGAATTGCTCCATCAAGCAAACACAGATTCTCTCACCGGCATCAGCAATCGGCGATATTTTTTAGCCCAGGCCGAGCAAGAAATGCGCCGCAGTCGACGGTTCGCCCGCAGTCTTTCAGTGATGATGATTGATCTTGATCATTTTAAGAAAGTTAATGACCAACACGGCCATGCCGCCGGTGACGCCGTTTTACAAGGTGTCGTTAAGGCCAGTCTAGAAAGTTTGCGTCAATCCGACCAGTTGGGTCGTATCGGCGGCGAAGAATTCGCCGTTATCTTGCCGGAAACAAATTTAGAAGCAGCAACAGACGTCGCCAGTCGTCTCCTTACGCATATTGCAGAGCGGCCCATTATAGCCTATGGCGGCGAAACAAAGCATGTGGCAATCCCCTGTACTGTCAGCGTAGGTCTGGCGCAGCTTGAGGCGAAAGATGGCTCAATTGATGATCTTCTTCATCGTGCCGATGAAGCTCTTTATTGTGCCAAGAAAAATGGTCGGAACCGTGTTGAAATTGCGTGTAAATGACGGATCGAGATATTGATCATATTAAATTGATTGAAGAATGCGCTTTCAATGCGTGGCCTGGTCTTGAAACCATTTTTTATAATGGCTGGCTCTTTCGTTTTGCGTCTGGCTATACCAAGCGTGCAAATTCAGTTAATGCACTTTCGCCAAAAGGCAGTTTTGACGAAACGCTAAGCGTGGCAAAATCAGCTTATGCAGAAAGGAAGATACCACTGCTATTTCGGATAACGCCCCTGGCAGGAACAGGTCCCGATGAAATTCTAGAAGATCAAAATTATCGTAAGATCAATGAAACCCTTGTGATGACATTGGACATCCGAGATCCTTCGATGCCTTCACAGACGTCAGATCCTGATATAGTAATCCAACAAAAACCGGATCTGTCATGGAGCAAGGGATTTGCCCACGCAAATGGCATTGGTCCTGATAAAAAAAATCCTGCCCATGACAATATTCTTGCCGCTATCAAAGCACCCACAGCTTATGCCACTCTTTTTGCGAATAGCCAGCCGCTGGCTTATGGTTTGGCCGTTGCCGAACGTGGCATGGTTGGTTTGTTCGATATCGTTACAATTGCGGCTGCGCGCCGTGTTGGAGCCGCCCAACGCCTCGTTTCCTCACTGCTAGTTTGGGGAAAATCACAAGGAGCCGAGCGATCCTACTTACAAGTCGAGAGCACGAATATTCCAGCTGTGTCGCTATATGAAAAGCTCGGCTTCTTAGAGGCTTACCGCTATCATTATCGGATCAGCAAATAAAGCACCGGCAACATATGACCCGTAATCTAAGTGTCTCCCGCCTTCGCGCCATCACTTACGCCCTCATTGGCTACACATCTTGGGTCATGGCCGATAGTTCTTTGAAGTTTACCGCCGAAATGCATTTGCCTCTTTACGAGATCATTGGTTTTCTTGGTCTCAACGGTGTGGTCGTTCTCTTTATCATTACCTGGCAGCGCGGCGAGATTAAAAAATTATGGCCGCGCCGACCACGGCAACAAGCTGGCCGTGCCGTACTGGCACTAGGGACTAACTTTTGTAATGTGGCTGCTTTTAAGTTTTTATCTCTAGCAAGTTTTTACGCGATTGTATTTACGACGCCAATGATTGTTGCTTTGCTGGCAGCTATTTTCTTGCGCGAACGATTGAGCCTTACGGCAATGGTAGCCATTTTTATCGGCTTTTGCGGCGTGCTTATTGCCATCAATCCAACTGGTATGCAATTTGTCTCTGGCGGTTGGATGGGGTCCGGCCTAACTATGCTGGGTGTCTTGATCTTTGCGCTGAACGTTCTTTGGCTGCGCATTATGTCACAAACCGAAAGCGTACAAAGCATGGTTCTATCTTCGCACCTTGCCGCTGCTGTTGTTGGACTTGTGCCCATGCTCATTCATTTTGAGCCTATATCACTAGGCACATTTGGCGTTCTTTTTGCCGCTGGCTTTTTTAATGTGATTGGAAATTTATCAATATTCAGTGCTCTCAAATACGCACCCGCTACGACCATATCGCAGTTCCACTATTCTCAAATTATCGCCGGAACCGTCGTGGGTTTCTTTATTTGGCACGACATACCCAAGCTACATACACTCACAGGTGCCGGCATCATCATCGCGTGCGGTATCTACATGGCAACACAAGCGCGCAAAGGCGACACGCTTACTTCTGTCCCAACATAAATCTTATAAGTTGTGTTAAAGAATTCCCTCAATGATGGCGATTTTATTACGCCCCTCGTTTTTTGCCCGGTAGAGCGCCTGATCGGCACGCTGCAACATTTCTTCAATGGCGATGTCGTGAGCGCTGGATGTTAAACCAAATGAAGACGTGACTTTGATTGGTGTCCCGTCGGCCAATGTAATGGATAGCTTTTCAAGGCCACTGCGTAAGCGCTCAAGTATGGTGAGACCTACGGCAAGATCAGATTCCTTAAGGCATAATAAGAATTCTTCTCCGCCAAGACGATAGGCATCATCAAAAGGCCTGAGTGAACGCGTAATATGATCCGCAACAGCTGCCAAAACATGATCGCCAGCTTCATGGCCGTAGGTGTCATTGATGTTTTTGAAATGATCGATGTCCATCATAGCAATGCAAAAAGGTTTGGCTGTGCGCATATAGCGGCTATGTTCGCGCACCAGATCTTCTTGCAAGCCAACCCGTGAGCGTAGGCCCGTCAAGAGATCAAGGCCTGAGGCGGCTGTTGCGAAGGCGCGTTCAAGACGACGCAAGCCGCGCATGAGCTCCTGATATTTAACAATGACAGAATCGTAGTCCTTACGATCGATGGGCTGCCCATCCGGCGTTTTCATTAGAACAAGGCGCGCCAGGGTGTGCAGCTGATCATGCAGAGCCGCCATTCTATCAATCGCAGGCTGATCTTGGGGTAACGTATGCTGAGCGGTTTTGTACCACATCGAGAAACTTGCAGCCGGGATGAGCTTCTTGCCCTGCTCGGCGCGAGCCCCCAAATCCAGAAATGCCAACTCATGCCAGCGGACAAGCCAGGCAATGTGATCATCGACAACTTGTGATAAGGAGCCAGAAGTTAAAAAGGGAGCCATTCGATAACGATAGCTATAATTAAGGCCCGCGTCATCCAGGACCATCAAAGACGAAATGGGGCATCACGAAGGTATTAGGGGTACATTTGAGACGTACCCACATACACACATATTCTTTGATGAATTAAGCCGCTTTTTTGCGGGCCTGAACTTTGGTGAGGCGCTTTTTGATCTTGAGAGCGTCGTCACTTAAGCGGCTATCGCGCGTGCCAAGCAACCAGGCATCAAGGCCACCATTGTGTTCAACCGTGCGAATGCCGTTGGCCGTCAAACGCAAGGCAACTTTGGTACCGAGAATTTCGGATGGGAACGAGCAGACTTGTAAATTCGGCTGCCAACGACGGCGCGTCTTATTGTTGGCGTGGCTAACATTGTTGCCAAATTTCGGCTTTTTGCCGGTTACTGAACATACACGTGCCATTGTTGCTTTCCGCAAAATACTGCGGCCTTTCTATTTTCTCTGTGACAGATCCCGACCGGAGGCCTTTGGGCAACGCCCAGGTCATTTATCTTGCGGCGTTTATAGGGTGTTATCTTAAGGCAAGTCAAGTTTTGTGCAGTCATGGGCAATGATTAATTTCAATAAGATAACAAATTCAGGCCCCCTTCAACCCAGCCCAATCCGAGAAATGGTCTTTATGCTGCTGACAATAAGTTGTGCGACCTCAGTGTCTCCTGAACCATTCTTTTGCGCGAGGGAACACGCATCCGCAAGTAGGCATCTATCACGTCGGCCCCTTGTCTTGCGTGAGTACCCGCTCTTACAAGCAGACTGGCTCCTAGAGAGGCATCACCGCCAACAAATAAATTGGCGATCGACGTCGAAGTGCCATCGAAAACCTGTAGATCTGGAACCCCCCATTTTCTTGCAAAATCGCCTGGATTTTTATTTTCATTTTTAAAGCCAACAGCGCTTACAACGAGATCGGTATGAATTCTATCCACACTTCCGTCGTTTTTCTGTACGTAAACGATATATTCATCGCCAACCTTCTCAATCTTGATGGGGTGTACGGAAAAACTGAATTCCATCCCCTTGCCTGCACCTGCTGCTAAAAGTGCGTCACTTTCTTGATGTGCCGCTTTTACTTCCTTCTTGGCTGCGCGCATAACGTCGCTTCGATGCAAACATGTAACTTCACTGGCGCCAGCACGGAGGGCAGTTCTTATACAATCTTGCCCTGTATCACCGCCGGCACCAATGATGACTATTCTTTTTCCTGCTACTCGGTGCTGGGGTGGAACATACCGACCTCCCTCTTCCTGCGAAACGTTTACACCAGCAAACCGTACCATTTTGTTGTAAGAAGTCAGGAAGTCCATTGCTTGCACGACGTGCCCGTAACCCTCTATTGGCTGGTTTTCAGTATAAGTGATTTGATTTGGTTTGTAGGCGCCTGAGGCATCTAGCACGGCATCATACTTATTAAGTAAGTCAGCAAAAGGAATTGGTGTTAACGCTGCTTGGCGAAAAGATTCTGGCTTATCGTTAAAAGCATCTCGCCATGATCGGGTATCATGCCCGTGCGGTATTACTATGTGGCCAAACTTAAAATGAATGCCAGCGCCAACCATACCGTTCTGGACAACATCTAGATCATTCTTCTGAGCTTTAAAATCAGGTATGCCATATCTTATCAATCCGCCAATGCCATCATGGGGATCGATCATTGTAACATCATGACCTTCTTGCATGAGCGAAATGGCTGCGTAGGTTGCGGCGATACCCGCTCCTATTACACCTACAAACTTGCCAGTTTTTCTCGGAGGGCTCTTCCAATATATTTTTCCGGCTTTGACAGCGTTCTCCCAAATATCAGCCTCGCCAGCGCCGATACCAATTGTATTATATTCCTCCATCCCAGCTGCTTCTGTCACCCTATGAACAGTACACCCTGTTTGACATAAGCCTTCATCTTGGGGACAAAGTTTGCCCAGATATCCGTACATGGGACTTAAAGGAAAGGCTAAGTGATGTGCGTCTTCTAAACGTCCTTCGGCTGCCGCCCTAAGCCATTCGGGGGGATCCTGTCCAAGGGGACATGATGTCTGGCAAGGCCTGTCGTTGCACGTTATGCAACGCGATGCTTGTTCCGCTGCTTCCAACTGAGAATAGCGCTGCCAGATTTCTACCCAGTCGCCGACACGTTCACTAGCGGATCGCCAGGCCGGCGGCATATAAGTAATTCTCATATATTCTAACATGCGACTGTCTCTATCCTCTGATCACGCCGCCAACGCAGCTTGCGCATTCTTTACTACCGCAACGACTTGATTGGGTCGCATGTAGTTTACGATGGTCGTGTCATACTTTTCTCGGTTAGCCTTTTCTTCTCTCAAGGCAACAACTTCTTTGGGTACAAACATGGTGAAGTTTTTCTTGGCTACATTCCAATTTTTTACAATGAACCAGGCTTTTCTTGATCCTGTTTCCTTGGCGTGTTGTTCAACAAGCTTGTATAGTTCTGCCTCAAAAGCATCAGGCTTGTCGGTCTCATTCAGGAAACGCCCTGTAAAGGCTTCGTCAGTAATTTTTCCATAAACAACGTCGTCGAGATTGGCAAATTTGTGCGCGGTATTTTGGGGGTCATAAACAAAGGCAAGCCCACCTTTCATGCCACCACCAAAATTACGGCCAATATTTCCAAGAACTACGGCAGTGCCACCAGTTGCGTATTCACATCCGTGATCACCACAACCCTCGACAACGGCCATAGCTCCAGAATTGCGAACGGCAAATCGCTCTTTGGCCTTCCCTGCAAAAAACGCTCTACCACCCGTAGCGCCATAAAGAACCGTATTGCCGACAATCTCACGAATGCCGCCCGATCTAGCCATGATAACGATCTTGCCGCCTGACATTCCTTTTCCGACGTAGTCGTTTCCATCGCCACCACTCGTATCGTCACTCCTCAGAATGAGGTTCATACCTTGGGATGTGAAGGCACCAAAAGACTGACCCGCATAACCTGTAAAATTTAGTGTCAGGGCGTTATCATTCAGGGGAGCAGGTCTGGATTGAAATTCTCTAGTGGCGGCTTCCAGCATTTCGTTAGCCATTTCTTGTTCCGGCTCAGTCAGATCCCGCTCTTCCAGAGTCCTCCCTAGACGATGCTCGATGTCAGATTTTAGTTTTGCCCTGCAAACGTCGATTTCATTCAGGATGAATTCACGAGCGATACACCCAGCTAAGTGAGCCCCCACAGATCTGTGGCTGGTTTGAATTTTCACGTTTTTGGTAACAGTTTCACCAGCTCTAAGTCGCCGAATAATATCTTCCGGATTGAGTTCTTGATCGAGCGTGTCATCGACTGGGTTGCGTTCGCCGGGGGCTAGTTTTGTGGCAACTGCCGTACCTACAATGCCCGCTCTATTGAGTAGCGGGCTTAAGTTCGTATCGTTCTCATCGATGCTAGATGCGCGAACACCAGCGGCTTTGTAGAGCTCCGCTAAATCAACGCTTCGCAAAAGATCGGTTCGGCCAATAATGTCTTCAAGTCTTTTAAATCCAAGCTTCGCCAATATTGTACGAACTTCTTCGGCCACAAAATGGAAATAATTTTCCAAGTGTTCGGGATTGCCGCTATACAATTTGAGGAATTCTGGATCTTGAGTTGTTAGTCCGGCCGGACATTTTCCGGTGTGACATTTTTTTACCATCAAACAGCCAAGGGCAACGAGACTGGACGTGCCAAGACCAAATTCCTGTGCCCCCAATAAGGCAGCCGTCACTATATCACGGCCCGTTATTAACCCGCCGTCGGTTCCCAAAATAACGCGATCGCGTAAATTGTTTTTTTCTAAGGCTTGCTGAACTTCGGCTAAACCAATTTCCCAAGGGAAACCAGCGTTGGTAATACTCGTCTGAGGAGCGTTGCCAGTTCCACCAACATTGCCAGATATCAGTATTTTGTCGGCACCGGCTTTAACGACGCCCACCGCAATTTGTCCAATACCAGGCTGAGCGACCAGTTTAACGCAGATGCGCGCATTTGGATTAACTTGCTTCAAATCGTAGATCAGCTGCGCTAAATCTTCGATCGAATAGATATCATGGTGTGGTGGGGGTGAAACCAGCCCAACGCCAGGCGTTGCATGGCGTACTTCAGCAACGAGACCTACAACCTTATTACCAGCAAGCGCCCCGCCTTCTCCTGGTTTGGCGCCCTGCGCCATCTTGATTTCAATTTCAATTGCATCATTTAAATAAGCGGCATCAACACCAAATCGTGCGGAGGCTATCTGCTTGACGCCCGAGCTTGCGCTCTCAAACTGAGAGCTAAGATTGCCAAAACGACGCGTAACGGGCTCGCCGCCTTCACCTGAACCAGAGATTGGCCCTGCGCCGGTTTTAGACTTACGACGCATATTGTTCATTGCAATCGCAATGTCACGATGTACTGGGGGGCCCAATGCACCCAAGCTGATACTTGGGGAACGGAACCGATCTAATACATACTCAACTGCTTCGACGTCATCCAACTGCACATTGTCGTTATCAGCAGCATATTTGATGTCTAGCAGATTTCTAAGCACAGTGGGCGTTCTAAGTCTTTTTTGCTCGCTGAAACTTACGAGCCTATCGTAGTGCTGTTGAGATTTAAATTTCGCGGCGTGTTGAATAAGTTCGACAACTTCTGGTGTCCAAACATGGTCTTCGGGAATTTCTGCTGCAATTGCATTCTGCGGCTTTAGAGCGCGGTATGTTGTTCCACGTGCAAGGCCAACCTCACTCATTGTACCGCGAAGCTCAGCTCGTTGAATTCTTTTATTAGCTCGTTCTGCAAACCTTATTTGACGCGTTTGAATGCCATTTAACGTTAAGCCTCCGATAGGCGATGCCGGCATCGATGTGCCAACGGCAAAATATTTTGCTACGACCGTGTTACTGAGGCCAAGAAAATTAAAATTGTACCCGCCCTGGAAAGATTCAAAAGGAGAAATGCCAATCTTAGACATCACTTTTTTGAGGCCTTTATTTAAAGCCTTCCGATGATTCTTTATAGCTAGTGCGTATTTCTGCGCCTCATCCAGTTTCCTAAAAGAGGAGTGAAGATCGTATTTGCCCGAGCGAACACGTGCCGCAATCGTTTCTTCAGTTACTCTTGAGCTGACCGTCTTGGCACCGACAGTCGTCAACATGGCAAGCTCATGCGTGCCAATGAGATCCTCGGTGTGAGCATGTATTGCTACGTCTTCGAGCAACTGCAAGTTCGCGAGATGGCTATAAACCGCGCTTACAACTAAAGGCATAGGAATCGCAAGCTCGTTCGCGTGTTTTCGTTCTTGGGAAATTATAATTTGTGTTTTACCCGCCCGGACTTGTCGTTCTACATCTGCCCTGATGCTGTCCAGCGCTTCTTCGAGGGCTTTCGGATTACGATTGCGTTTGCTGTATGTATAAATGGCTGAAATACGATAAAAATCTTCTGAATTTTCATGCTCCAATTTCTCTAACTCGCTCGTCAACAAGTATGGCGAAGGCAAAGTCATGCCAAACTTGCTCCCCAAGCTAATCGAGGTCGACATCGAGGCGCTTTCATTGACAGAATCCGTCGGCGGGTTCGTCACCTGCGCAAATTGTTGTCGCATCATCTGATAAAAGAAATTAAGCGCGCGGTTTTGCTCCAAAAAGGCCGGCGCACTATCGTCACCCATAGACCCCGTGGCTTCGTTTCCAGTTCCAGCCATTACATCGAGGGCGTCTTCTAAAGACTCCTGCGTATAATGAGCGCGTGCTTGCTCAACAAAGAGCTT
>JABDFY010000038.1 GCA_013286365.1 Alphaproteobacteria bacterium | reverse complement strand
GTGGAATGATTCCAGCGCATCAGTGCTCTGAAACTATCATAAACTAGAAAGCTACGTCCATCGGGCCCATCAGGTTGAATGAGCGATGCCTGTTGTGCTGTTTCTAACAGTGGTTTGCCATTAAGGTTTACAACCCCGAGGTGGCTCCATTCGGCAAGTGAATGCTGATGGTCCAGGCCTACTTCAGTACTAGAGATGGCATATTTGGTATTTACTTCCCTGCCCCAATTTAAATCACTGCGCCAGCCTTCAGCGACGATATAATTGGCGATGGAAGCGAAGATATCTGCTTCATTATCCCAAATATCTCGGATACCTTGCCCGTCGTAATCGACAGCATAATGTAGATAAGTCGAAGGCATGAACTGGCATTGCCCCATGGCCCCAGCCCAGGATCCGCGCATAAGCTCAGTGGATACGTGATCTGTATCGATAATCCGAAGCGCGTTCATGAGTTCACTACGAAAGAATTCTGAGCGCCTACCTTCGTAAGCCAAAGTTGTCAGAGCATCGATGACATTAAAGCCACCGCTGTTGTGGCCATAATCGCTTTCAATACCCCATAGAGCGACGATTATTTGTGATGGCACGCCATAGTGGTATGAAATCTCGCTCAATATTTTGGCATGCTCCTGCAATAAGGCACGGCCCTGCTCGATACGTTTAGGGTTCAATATATGGTCGCTATAGGCATCAAAGCTGATGGTCGTTTCAGGCTGCTTTTGATCTAGTTCTATGACCCGGTCGTCGAGTGTCGCGTGATCGATTGTCGCTCGCGCTATCTCTGGCGAAATTCCGTTGGCGATAGCCTCTTGCTCAAATTGTGTAACCCATACTTCGAAAGATGTATTTTGAGCCTGAGAGGACGTTGAGAACGCAAAAAAAGTTAAGCCAAAAATTACGCAGAAAGACAGCTGCTTCATTGCGGCCATGGCGAAGAAATATAGCCCATCATCCAATAAGCGATGAGCCCAGTATATTCATGGATGGCGGCCGTCATGCCGAGAAGATGCTCGACAAGATTAAAGTGCACTTCTGATGTTAGTTTGCCGGTCGAAATATAATCGGCAGGAGCCGGATAAACATCCCATCCGATCTTGCGGAAACATCCTATCGATCGTGGCATATGGTAAGCCGACGTTACCAAGAGCCATTTTTGCTGCGGTTTTGGATGAACTATGGCAGCAGCAAATTTTGCATTTTCATATGTGTTGCGCGACTTGTCTTCAAACGTAATGCGATCTTGTGAAAGTCCAAGCGCCAACAGCACTTTTTTGGCGACATCGGCATCAGACATATCGCTTACGTGTGTCATGAAAGCTGAACCGCCAGTATAAATGAGTTTGGCTTGCGGGTATTCATGTGCCAGTGCTGTGAAAGCGATATAGCGTGAGGCCGAAGAACGCACGGATGGAACGTCGCGTGCTTCTGTCAGCAGTGGGTTTTCGTCGCCGCCGAGCAAAATTATGCCATCAACATGATCCGGCTTTACTGGAGGGAAGTGGTTTTCAAGGGGAAGTAGCATCCAATCCCCAACCGGAAATACAGCAATGAGAAAAAAAATCAGGCCCACGGCAAAACAAAGACGACGTCCAAGGAGCTGCCATGATTTACGCTGCGCCATGGCCATATAGGCTCCGAACACCAGTAACAGCGTCAATAAATTGCCTGGTGCTATAAACATCCAGAGGACTTTTGAAAGAATGAAGCTCATCGGACCAATCGCACTGTTGTTAAGCCTGCTGTTCTAACACTAAGCATTTGATATTGCTAGACGAACTTATTGCCTTTCGCCAGGTATAATATTGACGCAAATAAATCTCACGACAATTTAAACTTATTATGCGCTCTCCCATTACGCGCAGCTTAGCTTTACAAGCACTACACTGCTGTGTTGGATTAGCTAATTGCCCGTCTAATAATCAAATCCACCGGTGATGCGTAAATCTCAGCCTCCAACGGCAAGGCTAATTGAGCTTGATAGTTTGCGCGGCTTGGCGGCGATTTGTATCGTATTCTGGCATTATTCAAGCCATTTTCATGTCCAACCTCTTGGCTGGTTGTTGCGTCCCTTTTACGGCAACGGTTGGATATTTGTTGATTTCTTTTTTGTATTATCCGGTTTTGTTTTAGGGCGCACGTACATTTCTCAATCAAAAAGCATTGCTTTTATAAAAAACATTAAACACCGCCTATCGCGATTATATCCGTTGCACTTTCTAACCCTACTCGCTGCTGCTTTGGGACAACTCATCATCATATGGAAATTTAAATCACCTTTTGTTTACGAATTTAACGACATCTATCACTTTATACTTAACCTCTTACTCCTCAATCAAAGTGGGTTAGAGCGTGGACTTTCTTTCAATGGTCCAGCTTGGGCCGTATCGTCTGAATTTATGATCAATATTCTGTTCTTCTCGATTATCACATTGCCGCGCAAATGGGTGGTTGTGGCTTTCGTTTTACTTTTACTGGCGTCTTTTGCTCTGTTGATCCCGAAAGGTGTATTAACGAGTGATGTTCTTATTATGGGATTTATCGATCCCTCGCTGTTACGCACGGCAATGGGTTTTTTTATGGGAACTTTGCTGGCTCTAGGAATGGAAAGACGAAAAAGTCGTTTTTCATATTCGAGCCTTGCCGACATAGTGAGCTTAGCTATGCTCATAACCATCGTTGGTTATCTGGCGTGGAAGCCGATGGCAAGTGCCGCGCGTTCTGATTTTATTTTGGTTTTAATTATTTTTCCAACTCTGATGCTTTCCATAATAGGTTCGAATTTTATAAAGAAATTTCTACAATTGAAGCTTTTCGTCATTCTAGGAGCAATCTCCTATTCCATCTATCTGTGGCAATTCCCACTTGAGCTAGCTTCACGTCTAGTCGCAGGCGCTTTGCAGACGTCACTGCCTTATGGCCAGCCATGGTTTCTGGTTATTTATATGACGATATTAGTAATCATCTCGGGGCTATCGTATAAATTTATTGAGCAGCCTACGAAGAGATATTTTGCATTTTAAGACATAGTCACTGCTATAGTCATGGAAAGATAAATCTGTCTCCCCATGAACATCCTTAGCTATTAAACGATGACCTGTTAAGCGCCAAGAGGTCAAGAAGCGACGCGTTGCTCGCGTGCCGCAGCCATAAGATTTCTGCAAACAGCTGGCTGTTGATTGTTAATTTCTAACGCATAAACCCGAGCACGAAATAGATGTTTGTGTCGACCCGCCCGAGTAATTCCACAGCTTTGCCTGCAAGTTACCATCAATATTGCTGCATGATACCGTTCCGTTTGGCCACCCGTTTGTTCCACTATTTGTTCTCAAGTCGGAAATCAGAGACCAATAGACCAGTGAGTAACCTGAAGGACAACTCGCTAAGGACGTGCCACCATTGGCGGCTGTTCCATTCGGAAAAGGCGCATTGTTACCCTGTTGGACTGTTCCGTTCGTATCGGCTAGGAAGTCGACGGAGCCAAGGGTAGCAATAATTGTTATGAAATTATTGCTAGAGCTTAAATTGTTTATTTGATTTGATCGCATTGTTCCATTTACATCGAGCGTGACTTGTGGGTTATTCGTATTTACGCCTACATTGGCGTTATTTCCGACCCATAGGTTGGGCATGTTGTGAGAACTGTCGCCTATTGCCGTACCACCACCAGCAACGGTTCCTGTATTATATAGCCAGAACACGGAGTCCGTACCACCATCAAAGGCGAAATCGCCGTGCTGACCACCCATCCAAATATTACCGCCATTGTTGGTGACGCCTACCCCAAGGCCATGACCTAGATTTCCATAGTAAATGTGGAGTGCATCTGAATTAACAAATCCTGTGGTTGGATTCAGATCCGCCACAATATCGACCTGCGCATCAGGCGTACTTGTACCAAAGCCAACATAATTTCCAAAGAAGGCAGAACCATTTGTGTATATGGCGGCATTAGTGGTAGCCGCATCCGAGCTATTCATACCTACAACATTGACACCGCCGTAAGAATTGACAGTTCCTTCGATATTGAAGGCTGAGCCATCGGGATTGATGAGACCTTTGGTCGGGTCATAGGTGAAATTGCTGACGCAATTAATTGCGCTTTGGGAGTTACTCGTACCACTCCAGAACAGTACTTGTGGCGCGCCGTTAGTTGGCAATAAGCAAGGTGCCAACCCTCCACCGGGGGCCGTGGGTGGTAGCATGACAATGTTGGTGCTCGCACCTGTGGTTGTATCAGACGCGTGAGCGCCGTGCACCATAGCGACCAAAATCCCGGCTGCTAGAACAAGTCGTGAATAGCTATTTTGCATGGACTAACCCTCATTCTGATGAGCAGTTAGCGTCTACATTATACCCGCTAGGTTAACTTTAAATGTAAATTCGAAATAAATTAAATACCAAGAATATCAATTAATCAATATTCAATTTATTTAAAATTGTTTGGAGCCATTTGCAAGACTAACTCTCAGTGCACAAAGACTTTGTCGGAACGGCTTTTCAGTAAGAACTGAGACTGCTTCAATGATAACTCGATGCTATTCGTATAAATACATAGAGCAGCCTACGAAGACTTATTTTACACCCAAAAGATAGCTTTGTCGCAATCTTCGGTTTCGCGACACATCAGCCACTTCCGTCGCGTGACAAATCGAAAGTCTGCACGCTCTCGCCGTTTGTGGGCCGTTTGAGAATGTATTCGTGCCGCAGGGTGCGCACAGTGTCGAAGTAGCCCGCGCGCCAATGATCTTCCATACTGGTTCGTGAAAACTCATAATCTTTGAAATCGCCTTCATAGCCATGTGAGTGATAAATAAGTTCAACGATGTTATAGACTTTTCGCACGGCCACGGGCTTGAGCAGTTCGACATCAGGCAGTGTTTTGAGTTCATCCGGTATCTTGTCGAGCAGATTGGCGACTGCATAACGTCGTTTTTGCATTTCGCGGAATCTGTCGGTGCCGGCGCGGGTGCGGCTTGAATATTGAATCTCTTTCTGCCGCGTCATTACTTGCGACATTTCGCGCGGTATGTCGCCTGTGGCACTCCATAAATCGACCTGAAAGGCGAGGGTATCTTTTTTCTGATCGCTGCAGAGCACCCAGTCGAGCGGTGTATTGGAAACAAGGCCGCCATCCCAATAAAACTCGCCTTCGATTTCTACGGGCGGAAATCCGGGCGGTAGTGCGCCACTGGCTATGACATGCTCCGGTCCTATCTTGTAACGTGTGTTGTCGAAATAGACGAAATTGCCGCTGCGCACATTAACAGCGCCGACACTGAATCGCATACCGTCATTATTGATACGATCAAAATCGACCAGCCGTTCGAGCGTGGATTTTAGGGCTGAGGTGTCAAAAAAACTGGTAGCACCCGTCGAGCCTGGAGGATGGAACCACGGCACAGGAACGCGCGGCTTGAAGAAGCCTGAAACGCCTTGGGTCATGGATAGCGCGGCATAAAACTGGTTGATCATGCCGTGGGCGAGATCACCCGAGATGTACGGTTTGATATCGACATGATTTGAGGTCGTGACTGTTTCCCAGAAAGTGCGCAATTTCTCGACACGTTGTTCTGGTGCGTTTCCGGCAATGATTGCCGAATTGATGGCGCCTATCGAAATACCAGCAATCCAGTCGGGAAGAACATTGGCTTCGGCCAAAGCCTGATAAACACCGCCCTGATAGGCTCCCAACGCACCGCCACCTTGCAAAAGCAGGGCGATACATTCGAATGGCGGACGCTCCTTGACCCGGTTTGGCTTATCGATGGGGCGCACGGTTGATGCTTCATGTGGCATGCCGAAACATTAGTCAGAATTTGATCTGTTGACCAGAAAAACTCTCAATCGCGAGATGTATTATGTATGTGTTTGGATGACCAAGGCCTACAAAATGGAAATTGCGTAGTCCTATGCCATATTTTTGCCATACATTTTCTGGTCCATGGTCTAACTCGCGCAATCATTGGTGCCTCAATGAGGACATAGTCTGCCTCAAACATGGCTAGCTTCTCCACTTCAAGACCGTTTCTTTCACTGGGTTCACAAAAGCGCGTGCTTCTGTTTGTGAGCGGCTGAATTCGTTGCGTAACTGGTAATACCAGCGCGCTTGGGTATCGGAATCGCGAATAAGCATGAGATTTTGCTCATGCTTTAGACCTTCTTGTTGCATGACGACTACTGAGCGGTCTTGATTGAGAAACTTACGCGCAAATGGCCTGATGAAAGGCGTAAGCAGCTTTAACCAGGAACTGTTCGTATAAATCGAATGGGTAATCTCAGTTTCGATGTCATTAATCGGTGTGACGCTCGTGAGATTGCAAACGACAATTTTGCCAGCACGTATATGTTCGATGCGAATGCCGGGTAGTTGGAATGAAATTTCTGTCTCTGGTTTGGCACCTAATATCTTATAAGCAAATGAGTTGCGCGATGGTTTGTGTCGCCGCATGGTAAAACCGAGATAGGACGGCTCGAAAGGCTTGCTTTTTTCGTGGATAGAATGACGCGATCGCCACCACCACGAGGTATGGACAAAGGGCCCGTGAGCAGGATCCATCAAACCGACAACAGCATGATCTATATAACAAGGGAACCTCATGATCTCTGTAATCACGGGCGCCTGATCGGGCAAAATATCCTGGATAAAAGGTGATGGCGGTTGGTCTGATTTAACTTTTGCATCTTCCATATATATCCAAAGTCCGCCCTGGGTCTCTCGGATAGGATAGGAGCGAATTTGAATGTTTGAAGGTGTAACGCCTTCATGCCCGATGAGCGACGGAATATGAGTGCAAGTCCCCAGCCCGTTGAACCGCCAACCATGATAACAGCACTCAACCTCCTGGCCATCGAATATTCCATAAGACAGAGGCATGGCGCGATGTGGACATACATCGCGTAGGGCAAAGGCTTTGCCGTCATGGGGTCTGCAAAATATTATGGGCTCGCCAAGTAAGGTTTTGGCAAGCATACGCCCAGGTTTTAATGCCGCAGAAGGCAGGGCAAAATACCAGAGATTGCGAAGAAACGGAGTGGGTTGATTTAACACTAACGGAGATTACAAAAACTAACCTACCGATGCCAAGTCCGAAATAACCGAGTTCTTTTTGTAAGTGCTTTGATCGTTGTTTGAACCATCTTCATCACCAAAGGCCGCCATATGGGCCATATCGTCAGTATTCATCTGTGCCAGTACCATTGTGGCAAAGTAGGAGGAGGAATCTGATTTGATGCCGCTCATAACGGCGGGTAAATAACTTGCATTCGTGGCCGACCCTGATGTATTGGCACTCGCCACCAAAGATGAAGCATAATTTGTGGCGGATGGCGTGCTATTTGCGGCAAGAGCTGTATTCTCGCTGGGCATGGTTGGTGCGTTATCGAATTTTTGGGCGAAGTGCTGGTAAATTTGGGCAAGCGTACGCGGCTGTCCAGACTTATTGTAAAACACCGAAGGATTAGCGGAGGCAGCATCGGGAAGTACGCTAGCGGCCTTTGTATTAGGATTTGATTTCATTTGGTTTAGAAAATCACTTGCACCACCGGCACCTAGAAAATGAGCCAAGTAAAGTTCTGTTGGTCCAATCTTTCCGCCTACGTTCGAGTGCAGAACATCGTTATTTTCACTATCGAGTTCAGCAGCCATGTCGGCTGAAATTTGAGGATCCTTGCGCATCGCTAAAATAGCCTGGCGTGCTTTGGGATCACTGACATGGGCGACACCATTACTGTCGATCTGTATCTGGCTCGCATAATGACTGAGACCGAATTGTGGGCCATAATTTTTGACCATCCGGAGCCAAGTCTGATCAACAAACTGGAACAGCCCTGTGGCGCTGCTCGACGAAGCTTTGGCATTGGGGTCGAAACCGCTTTCCTGGGAGGCTTTGTTGAGGAGGTAGGAAAAATCTACCCCTGTACGGGCACTCGCAAGCTTAATGGCCTGGGTTACCGTTTGAGCCACACTGCTCCCAGTCGCTTGATTTACAAGCGAATTTGACGAATTCTGTTGAGCCGTAGCGTTTAACAAGATGACCCTCTCCCTAGGGTTATAACTTCCACCACCCCTTAATAAGCAATGGGCATGCCAAACCATTTTTTTAGTCATTCCGCTTTCGTGAAAAGGTTTCAGAGGGTAGGGTTTGCTGCATGATTCCCTACTCTCCCCCCCTCGCCGATATCAGATTTCTGCTCGCACGCCTCATTGGCTATGAGCGGCTTGCTGCCTTACCAGGTTGCGAATCGGTCAATGAGGAATTGGCAGATGCTGTTCTCACTGAAGCGGCAAAACTGGCTAGCGAAGTCTTTGCTCCTCTCAATACAGTTGGAGATAACCAAGGCGCACAATTTCAGGACGGCAACGTAACGATGCCTGATGGATTTCGTGAAGCTTACAAAGCGCATGTTGTGGGAGGTTGGAATAGTTTGCCTGTAAGCAATGAGCTAGGTGGCCAGGGCTTACCTTGGTCATTTGCTCTTCCGGTGCAGGAGATGTGGCAATCGGCAAATCTTAGTCTGGCGTTGTGCACTTTGCTTAATCAGGGTGCCGTCGAATTACTTGCCACCCATGGCAGTACGGAGCTTAAGGCATCATTTTTACCAAAAATGGTCAGTGGCGAATGGACAGGCACGATGAACTTGACCGAGCCCCAGGCGGGATCGGATGTTGGCGCCGTACGTTGTAAGGCTATCAAAGAGAACGAGGCCTACAAAATCGTAGGTCAGAAAATATTTATCAGTTACGGCGACCACGATCTTACCGATAACGTTATTCACATGGTATTGGCGCGTTTACCTGAGGCACCAGAAGGTACGAAAGGTCTTTCCTTATTCTTAGTACCAAAATTTTTAGTTAAGGCAGATGGATCGCTAGACAAAAGAAACGATGTTCGCGTTGTTTCCATCGAACATAAACTTGGACAACATGCTAGCCCTACCTGTGTTATGGCTTATGGTGATGAAGGCGGCGCTACTGGGTATTTGGTGGGCACCGAAAATGGCGGTATATCGGCCATGTTTACAATGATGAATAACGCACGCATTTGTGTCGGTATTCAGGGCTTGGCGTTGATGGAGCGGGCTTATCAACAAGCTCGCGATTTTGCCAAAACACGCGTCCAAAGTCGCGATTTACGTAAACCAAATGAGCCACCCGTCACGATCATTCATCACCCCGATGTTCGGCGCATGTTGTTATGGATGAGATCACACATCGAAGCGGCTCGGGCATTGGCCTATAGCTGCGCTTATGCTGTAGACGTCAGTAAACGCGCGGCCGATGAGAAACACCAAAATTGGGGTTTGGCTCGCGTCGATCTGCTGACGCCAATCGTTAAGTCTTGGCTAACTCATCTTAGTAATGAAATGACCTCCGTGGCCGTCCAGGTCTTTGGTGGCATGGGCTATATTGAAGAAACGGGTGTGGCCCAGCATATGCGCGATGCACGCGTCCTTGGTATATATGAAGGAACCAACGGTATTCAGGCCAATGATCTTGTCTTCCGTAAAGTTGCGCGCGACGATGGTGCAGCCTTACGCGATCTATTAAGCGAAATCGGTAGTTTTATGACCGAACTTGCCAAACAACCAGGTGACGATTGTGCTTCTATGCACCGACGTTTAGCGGAAGCCTTGGTTGGTTTACGTGAGGCCAGTGCATGGATACTTAAAAAGACCAAAGAAGACGCCGTCATAGCTGCGTCCAGCGCTGCTTCTTATTTGCGCTTACTTGGCAGTGTCCTAGGCGGCTATTATCTCATTAAGTCGGCTGTCCTGGCTCAACAAGATTTAGGTGTAGCCCAAGGTGATCCAGATTATCTCCATGCTAAGCTTATCACAGCACGTTTCTATGCCGAACACGTATTGCCACAATGTGCCGCGCTAACAATCACGGTCGTGGAAGGCGCCGGTATGATTTTGGCTATGCCCGAAGATGCCTTTTAGGATAATAATCTCTTCAGGAGTGTAACTGTTTTAGAAAAATTAAATGGGACCACATCTCGCCGATCATGGTTCTTGTCGTTTCTGCTGTTTTATTCTTCTCTTAAGAGCGCTGTAAAAGTGACTTTATTGATCGAATATTAACCAAGAGTACGCTTTCGGTTCTGTTTGTCTCTTACCGAATTTGGCATGTTAGGGCGAGATATATAATAGATTCAAATGGTTATGTTAAATCATATGACTAAAACTTTAACGGCAATTCATTGCATCTTAAGCCAGATAGGAGAAAATGCTATAATACAAGGGTTAGGAAAATATTAGCACGTCAATACAGATCTGTTTTGAAACAGGTTTGTTAGGCGCGCCGAGACGCATATAGAATTATTTTGATTGTAAGGCTGAGATTATGAGTATTACATCAACACCATCGCTAACGGCACAGTTATCGCTGAATAGTTTGAGCGGCAATCCCGGTGTATTGTCTTCTTCATCACCTACAAATATCGGCGCCGCACTGACAAATTCAATATCGGCCGCACCGGACGCCACGATTACAGGCGCTCTTCAGACCGCAGCCACACCTCAGATTTTCTCAGCGACAACCGCACCAAGTCCTGTGTCTATTTTGGCGGCAACGATTAATCCAAATGTCGATACACCAACGAGCACAAACTTACAGGCAGCCGTTTTTGGCAGCGTTTCGACACCGCCGGCAGCGCCAAGTCCAGCGCCAACGAATGACGCGCTCAATGCTTACACGACAACGGCCCAGCTGACGGATAACACCCAACAACAGCAAACAACGCCAACGCCGCCGCCAACCGATACATCAAGCTCGACAGATCAAACCGCGAACCAAGCGCCTACGCAAACGACGTCGAGTTTTGACAGTACGACACAAACCGGGATTTATAACTCTGTTGCCAGCACGAGCTCATCGACAATCCGCGGCAGCACGTTTAGTACAGTCGCCTAGGACTTATCTGTCGCTATCGCCTGTAATTTTGCCTTCGTGATAGCCAGTTGCGTTTCTAATGCCTCACGTTCAGCCTCTGACTTAGCAACGCTTATATCCTCGATCAAATCCTTGGCTTCACCCTCAAGCTGGGTAAAATTTAGTTCGTCAACAGGTGTGGCAACTTCTGCCAGGACAGTGCATCGCTCATTGGTCACTTCGGCAAAGCCACCGGCTACGAAAATGCGCGCTGAAGCTTTAGTTTCTTCGTGTTCAAATATTTCAATGACGCCAGGACGCACGGTCGTGATCATAGGTGCATGGCCTGACAGAACACCGTAGTCTCCTTCTTCTCCCGGCACTGTGACCATGATAACCGCTTTACGAACTAGCAGTTTTTCCGGAGATACAAGTTCAAATTCAAAAGGATCTGGCATTATCTACGCCGCCTCGGCCGTCATCTTTTTAGCTTTGGCCATGGCTTCGTCAATTGTGCCAACCATATAGAAGGCCGACTCTGGTAGATGGTCATATTCACCTCCAACAATGCCTTTAAAGCCACGGATTGTGTCTTCAAGCTTAACAAAAACGCCGGGAGATCCCGTAAACACTTCGGCCACATGGAAGGGCTGTGAAAGGAAGCGTTGAATTTTCCGGGCGCGCGAGACGATAAGTCTGTCTTCTTCTGACAATTCATCCATACCGAGGATAGCAATGATGTCTTGTAGTGATTTATACGTCTGCAGAACCTTCTGCACCGAGCGTGCCACATCATAGTGTTCCTGACCTACAACGCGAGGATCAAGAATGCGGCTGGTACTATCAAGCGGATCGACAGCCGGATAAATACCAAGTTCTGCAATCTGACGTGAAAGCACGGTCGTTGCATCCAAATGTGCGAAAGAAGTCGCAGGAGCTGGGTCAGTTAAGTCATCAGCAGGCACATAGATCGCCTGCACCGATGTAATTGAGCCTTTATTTGTTGTCGTAATGCGTTCTTGTAAGGCGCCCATATCTGTTGCCAATGTTTGTTGATAACCCACGGCTGATGGTATGCGGCCAAGCAGCGCTGATACTTCCGATCCGGCTTGTGTGAAGCGGAAGATATTGTCGACAAAGAACAACACGTCCTGACCTTCGTCGTCGCGGAAATATTCTGCTAAAGTTAGACCCGTGAGCGCGACGCGGGCGCGGGCGCCGGGCGGTTCGTTCATCTGACCATAAACAAGAGCAGCCTTTGAGCCGGGACCATCGGTCTTGATAACGCCAGATTCCATCATTTCATGATAAAGGTCATTGCCTTCGCGGGTGCGCTCACCCACGCCTGCAAATACAGAATAACCACCATGAGCTTTAGCGACGTTATTGATGAGCTCCATAATGAGAACTGTTTTACCAACACCGGCACCGCCAAAAAGACCAATTTTGCCGCCACGAGAATAAGGTGCCAACAGATCAACGACTTTAATCCCTGTCACAAGCACCTGTTGTTCTGTCGATTGTTCGATGAATTCAGGGGCGCTGCGATGAATTGGCGAAGATTTCTTGGTGGTAATAGGACCGCGTTCGTCAACCGGTTCACCAACGACGTTAAGAATACGTCCAAGTGTTTCCGGGCCAACCGGTACGGTGATAGGTGCGCCAGTATCTTTTACTTTTTGACCACGTACGAGGCCGTCTGTTGTGTCCATAGCAATGGCGCGCACGGTGTTTTCACCGAGATGTTGAGCAACCTCGAGCACGAGACGTTTACCCTCGTTCTCTGCATGAAGCGCATTCAGAATGGCAGGCAAGTCATCATCAAACTGAACGTCGACAACGGCGCCCGTAATTTGCGTAATCCGACCTTCGGCATGGGTTTGCATATTTTATTTCCTTCTGTCTGTTTTGATCTGAAATACTTGTTTAGACGGCTTCGGCGCCGGAGATGATCTCAATCAGCTCCTTGGTAATGTAGGCTTGCCTTGTACGGTTATAATTTAAGGTCAGTTTGTTGATCATATCGCCTGCATTGCGCGTCGCGTTATCCATCGCACTCATCCGTGCCCCCTGCTCACCAGCTGCGCTTTCCTGCAAGGCGCCATAAATTTGCATAGCCAAATTATGTGGCAATAGTTCGGCTAAAATCGTTTCTTCATCCGGTTCAAACTCATAGACCGCGGCGGCTTCTGATTTTTCCGTTGCCTCAATTTTCTCCACGGCAACGGGCACAATCTGTCGAACGGT
>JABDFY010000037.1 GCA_013286365.1 Alphaproteobacteria bacterium | reverse complement strand
AAATTACTTTACCGAGACAAGGCAGCATGTAGCATATTTAGACTGTAACTAAAAAAACAAACTTATGTTAACCATAGGGGATCAAAATTGCTTTAGGACGTAGCAATGAATCGTCCTAATTTTTTGCCCGTTCACCGTATTTTGGAGTCAATCCATGCACATTACACTCGTTGGCATGTCAAATATTGGTAAAACGCATTGGTCTAATCGCCTGGCATCGGAAAACGGCTTCGAGAAAATTGATTGTGATACACTTGTGGAACAAAGGCTGGGAGATGAGCTAAAGAAGCTAGGCTATGCTGGCATCCGCGACGTTGCCAGATGGATGGGTCAGCCCTATGAACAACAATATGCTGAAACTAGTCGTAAGTTTATCGAATGCGAACAATCGGTTATGAACGATATAATTGAAAAAATTAAATCAAGTCCGCAAACCAGACCCCTGGTGATCGATACGACCGGTAGCGTCATATATACTGGCGATGAGATAACTGAGAAGCTAAGAAATTTGACGCATATTATATATCTTGAGGCTTCAAAAGAACATATTGCAGGTTTGTATGAACGGTTTGTGACCGAACCCAAACCAATTATTTGGGGAAACTCTTTTGCCAGAAATCTCGGTGAAACGCCCCAAGATACCTTAAAGAGATGCTATCCAAACTTGGTAGAATTTCGTGCCCGCCGCTATGCTAAGATCGCGCACTCTATTATTCCCTTCACGGCTCACAAAATGGAAAACGCATCCATAGAACAGCTTCGCTGCTTGACAAGAGATCTAGCACCTCAAGAAAATAATAAATCGGTCATTTAATGAAATTCCCAAAATCAATTTTTCTGTTATTTGTTTTAGGTATTTTCACATGTGTGGTCGTCGTGGCCAATGACGCATTCTTGCCTCTGGGTGACGGCCACGTATCGACTGCCCCACAAGTTGGCTATATTTATTCTTGTCAGCAGAATTTTGCGGGTGAAGGTGCCTTTCGGGCGGGAGGTTGGATTATGGGCGATGTCTGGGATCCAGAGGCAAAGCCAGTGGTTCGAGGTGCCGTTCTTTGGCCGAATGCCAACATTTCTGAAGTTGCACAAGACAATATGAGGATGATTGAGACGAATGATTTGCCTTCCCATCCGACGGGAGAATTTCCCATTCGCCCTAGCGATAAGGCCTATCAATTTGATCGCAATCCTAATTCCATAAAGCCTCAATCGGTTATCGTACGGATGCCGCTAAATCCTCAACCCGCCGCGCAACCAAACTGTGTGCCCATGGGAATGATTGGTATCGCGCTTACAGGTGCCGAGATCTTCAATGGATTAGATGGGCAGGGACGCGATGCTGCGGCGCACGAAATTCAAGACGCTTGTGGTGGCCATCCCGAACGGCAAGGACAATATCACTATCATAGCTTGAGCCCATGCATGAAGGATGATGCAGGCAAGTCAGGTCAACATAGCGATTTAGTCGGTTATGCTCTGGATGGTTTTGGCATCTACGGTCAATTTGGCGAAAACGGCAAGCCGCTAACCGATAACGATCTTGATGCTTGTCATGGGCATACCCATGAAGTTTTGTGGAACGGCAAACTACAAACGATTTATCATTACCATTTGACGCGTGAATATCCTTATACAATTGGATGTTTCCACGGCGCCGTGATGCAACAAACAGCGCGAGCAGGGTCACACCAAGAAAATATCCTTGATCTACAACCGACGGATACTTCAGGCGCTATGTTACAGCCACAGCCAGGTGCAGAAAGTGCTCAGCGCGGCATGCCAGATGATCATCGGCGAATTCTTGAAAATGCGGCCCATGAATTTGGCATCGATCCTGAGAAATTACGGCAGGCACTAGGGTCTCCACCACCCGACTTTCCCGCAGCCGCGCGCACCCTTGGCATAGATGAAGATCAACTTAGGGCTGCCTTTGATAGGGCGCGCTCGAGTAATTAATCAAGCATATAAGGACCTTCAAGAAATTGGCTTTTCGGATCCCCCAAGAAAAGCTATGAGAGGCGGGCGATCACACTCATAAAAGGGGGCCCCTTATGGATGCTCATATGACCGAACTCAAGCGCACGCAGCTGTATAATTTACATGTTTCTTTGCAGGGCAAGATCGTGCCTTTTGCTGGTTATGAAATGCCAGTGCAATATGCTGCGGGTATCTTGAAGGAGCATCTTCATACACGTGCCAACGCTGGGTTGTTTGATATTTCGCATATGGGGCAAGTGGTTCTTGAAGGTGGCGCGGATATACTTAAACAAATCGAAAAAATAATGCCGGGAGATTTTCAAGAGTTGAAACCAGGCGAAATTCGGTATTCATTTTTGCTGAATGAACAAGGCGGCGTCATGGATGATTTGATGGTAACGCGCCCCCTTCATGCGGACGAACAGAATTCAGTCTTCATTATAATCAATGCAGCTTGCAAGGATGATGACTTTGCACATATGAAAAAACAATTGCCCCATATCAAGGCGACGATGCTTAATGATCGTGCTTTACTAGCTTTACAGGGTCCCAAGGCAGCTGAGGTCTTGGGCCGCTTTTGCGCGGCGCCGACAAAATTAAAATTTATGCAGGCGGACAAATTCACAATTAAAGATGTTGGATTATGTTACATCAGTCGCTCCGGTTATACCGGCGAAGATGGCTTTGAGATATCTGTGCCCAACGCAACCGTTGAGAAATTTGCCTCTGATCTTTTGGCACAAGCGGAAGTTATGCCCATAGGACTTGGCGCACGCGATTCGCTTAGGCTCGAGGCAGGTCTCTGCCTCTATGGGCATGAACTTGATACCATGACAACACCGGTCGAAGGCAATCTGGTTTGGGCCATTGGCAAGCGACGCCGCAGCGAAGGTGGTTTTATTGGTGCTGCAACAATCCAACAGCAATTAAAGGACGGTGTTAGCCGTAAGCGGGTGGGTATTAGACCAGACGGCAGGGCTTTGGCGCGTGAACAGACCGAAGTGGTCGATTCGGCAGGTAAGCACATCGGAATCATTACCAGCGGTGGTTTTGGCCCGAGCGTTGACGGTCCGGTTTGCATGGGTTATGTCGAAAGTACCTTTGCTAAAGTAGGAACCTCGGTTTTCCTAGTTGTACGTGGTAAGCCGCTGCCAGCTAAGGTCGTTACGTTACCGTTTGCTCCGCACCGATATATGAAGGGATAGTTTCTATGAGCCAGACTAGATTTACAAAAGAACATGAATGGGCGCGCGTTGATGGTGATGTCGCTATCTGTGGCATTACCGATTATGCCCAGAAAGCATTGGGTGACATCGTCTATGTGGAACTTCCTGCTATCGGCAAAAAAGTGAAGCAAGGCGAGCAAGTTGCGGTTGTCGAGTCGTCCAAAGCTGCGAGCGAAGTGTATGCGCCTGTCGATGGCGAAGTCGTAGCTGTAAATGATAATCTCTCGAACGATCCCGGCAAGGTGAATGCGGCCGCACAAAGTGATGGTTGGTTTTTTAAAATCAAAGCGGCCAATGCAGCTCAAACCGGAAGCCTTATGGATGAACCAACTTATCAGAATTATGTCAAAGGCTTATCGTAGCTCAGTAATTTTAAAGGGATATAAAAAATGCGTTATTTGCCGCTTACGGAAGACGATCGCCAGGGCATGCTGGCAAAGATCGGTGTTAAGAGCGTTGACGAATTATTCTGTGATGTTCCCGATGCCGCACATCTAGACGGCCCAGTTTGGGATTTACCTAATCATCAGTCCGAGTATGAGGTAGATCGCGCACTTAGCGCCTTGGCTGCCAAAAATGTCGCAGCAGGGTCATGTCCATTTTTTATCGGTGCCGGCGCTTACCGCCATCATGTACCGGCTAGCGTTGATCAGATGCTCTTGCGCGGCGAATTTCTAACTTCCTATACGCCCTATCAACCCGAAGTTGCTCAAGGCACCTTGCAGCATATGTTCGAGTTTCAGACCCAAATCTGCCTGTTGACGGCTATGGATGTTGCTAATGCCTCGATGTATGACGGACCTACTGCTTGCGCCGAAGCTGTGATGATGGCTAATCGGATTACACAACGTAGACATGCCGTGATATCGGGTAATCTTCACCCACACTACCGCGAAACGACCGAAACCATGGCGCAGATGACGGGCTTTACGTTGGAAATTGGCCAGCCCTCGCCTCAAGCAGCCGAAGATCTTATTAAGCTAATTGATGACAAAACATCCTGCGTTGTAGTGCAAAACCCTGATTTTTTTGGCCGCTTGAGTGATTATACAAAGCTTGCAGCGGCTTGCCAGGCTAAAGGAGCTTTGCTTATCGTGGCTATAGCAGAGATTGTCTCGCTTGGACTAATTAAACCACCCGGCGAGATGGGGGCCGATATTGTGGTTGCCGAGGGGCAGGGCATTGGCAATGGGTTGAATTTTGGCGGACCCTATGTCGGCCTTTTTGCATGTAAACAAAAATATATTCGCCAGATGCCAGGACGGTTGTGTGGTGAAACGGTTGATGCTGACGGTAAGCGTGGCTTTGTGTTGACGCTTTCGACGCGTGAACAGCACATCCGTCGTGAGAAGGCGACCAGCAACATCTGTACAAGCTCGGTCTTATGTGCGTTGGGCTTTACGATGCATCTTAGCCTCTTAGGTGAGAAGGGTTTAACGGGTCTTGCCGAACTTAATCATGCCAAGGCTAGTAATCTTGTGGATCAGCTGGCTGAAATTCCTGGTTGCCGCGTACTCAATGAAAATTTCTTCAACGAATTTACGCTGCAACTGCCAAAACCGGCGTCGGCAGTTGTCGATGAGTTAGCAAAGCGTCCTATTTTGGCAGGCGTGCCTGTCAGTCGCCTCTATCCCGATAAACCGGCATTAGAAAATCTATTGCTTGTGACTGTAACCGAGTTGACATCCGATAAAGATGTAGAAGTGTTGGTTCGGGCGTTGCGTGAGGTGTGCAAATGAGCATGAACACGCAAGGGCGTCCCTCGAAGTCAGCCATTGTATTGGCCATGGAAGCCAACAAGGGGTTAGTCTTAGATGAACCTCTCATCTTTGAACAAGGCGCTGAAGGTCGCACGGGCATCGATTTGCCTGAGCTGCCCAAGTATAAGGAACGCTTGGGTGGCGTTCGCCGGCGGGCTGCGATTGGACTTCCCGGCCTATCCGAGCCGCAAGTCGTACGTCACTATACGCGGCTTAGTCAGAAGAATTTTGGCATCGACAGTACTTTCTATCCGCTTGGTTCTTGTACGATGAAGCACAATCCGCGTCTCAATGAAAAAATGGCGCGTTTGCCGGGCTTCGGCGATCTACATCCCATGCAACCGACCTCTACGGTTCAGGGCGCCTTGGAGCTTATTGATCAACTGGCGCATTGGTTGAAGACATTAACCGGCATGCCAGCCGTTGCCATGGTACCAGGTGCCGGTGCCCACGGCGAATTCTGTGGAATGGCAGCCATCAAAAGAGCTCTTGAAGCCCGTGGGGAACATCGCACGAAAGTACTCGTACCGGAATCCGCGCATGGAACAAACCCTGCAACTGCCGCTGCTCTTGGTTTTACAGTCGAAGCTATACCGGCAAACGCCGAAGGACGCGTTGATCTGGCCATATTAAAATCGAAGCTGGGTCCAGATGTTGCAGCATTGATGCTTACCAACCCCAATACTTGCGGCTTGTTTGAGCGCGATATCGTTGCCATAGCCGATGCTGTACATAAAGCTGGCGCGTTCTTCTATTGTGATGGGGCAAACTTCAATGCCATCGTTGGGCGCGTTCGCCCTGCCGATCTTGGCATTGATGTTATGCATATTAACCTGCACAAAACATTTTCCACACCACATGGTGGTGGCGGTCCGGGCTCTGGTCCCATTGTTATGGCCGAGTCTCTGGCTGAGTTCGTTCCTTTGCCGTATATCGTGCACGACAATCAGGGATTTCGTCTTATTGAGCATGCCGTCGATGCTATGGGCAAAAAACCTTTTGGTCGACTTAAGGGTTTTCATGGCCAAATGGGGATGTTTGTGCGCGCGCTTGCTTACATTCTCAGCCATGGCGCTGATGGCCTGTGGCAGGTTGCAAGTGATGCTGTCTTAAATGCCAATTATATTCTCGCCAGCCTGCAAGACGTTATGAGTGCGCCCTTCAAGGGGCCGTGCATGCATGAAGCCTTATTTGACGACCGTTTTCTTAAAGATACGGGCATTACGACGGTTGATATGGCAAAAGCCTTAATTGATCGTGGATTTCATCCGATGACAATGTACTTTCCGCTGGTTGTGCATGGGGCGTTTCTCATCGAGCCGACGGAAACTGAAAGCAAAGAAACGTTGGACGCATTCATCGCAGCTATGCGCGATTTGGTGCGTGAGGTGAGATTGGGTAATGTCGAAATGTTTAAACAATCGCCACGTTTTGCGCCTAGTCGCCGCATGGATGAAACACGCGCGGCCCGGTCGCCCATTTTGAAATGGACGCCAGCCGACAGAGAAGAAAATGGCGACAATGGCGATATCACGAGAGATGCTGCGGAATAGCTATTAAGGTCGAGTTTGCCCATTGCCAAACACGCGGTATTGGTAGGTTGTCAGCTCTTCTAAGCCCACAGGTCCACGCGCGTGCAGTTTACCGGTGGCAATACCGATCTCAGCGCCTTTGCCAAATTCACCCCCATCGGCAAACTGCGTCGAAGCATTATGTAGGGCAATGGCGCTGTTGACGTGACGCATAAAATTATCTGCTGTAGCCTGATCCTCCGTAATAATAGCCTCGGTGTGTTGCGAGCCATGGCAGTTGATGAACTTTATCGCCTGCTCTGCGCTATCGACAGTTGCAACAGCGATAATGGGTGCGAGAAATTCATGACCATAGTCACTGTCCAAAGCAGTTTTCAACGAAGTGTTAAGCGATAATAGTTCGCCCGGCACCCGCACTTCACATCCCGCTTTAATCAAAGAACTTATGACATCTCGGCCAATTGTTGGAACGATGCTTTTGTGAAGGATCAGGCATTCAGCGGCACCACACACAGATACGCGGCGCATCTTGGCGTTCATTGTAATGGCTATGGCTTTTGATCTATCTGCTTTGGCATCAATATACACATGGCAGATACCCTCGAGATGGCTAAATACCGGGATACGGCTCTCTTCGCGTACACGTGAAATCAAGGATTTGCCACCACGAGGAATAATTACATCGACATATTGATCAAGCTTGAGTAAGGCGCCAACCAGCTCACGGTCAGCAGATGGTACGGTTTGTACGGCAAAACGGGACAGACCAGCATTTGTCAAAGCCTCTTGAATGATGGCGACAAAAATTTGTACAGTTTGCCAACTATCTTTGCCACCACGCAAAATGCAGGCATTTCCTGATTTTAAGCATAAGGCAGCGGCATCGACGGCGACATTTGGGCGCGCCTCAAAAATAATACCAATAACACCAAGAGGAACAGCGCGCTTCTCAATCCGCAATCCATTAGGGCGAGTAACTTCGCCTATAAGCCTATCAATTGGATTTGGCAAAGAGCGAATATTTTTAACGCTCTCGACGATGCCATTTAATCGTGCGTCGTCCAATATCATACGATCAATGAGGGCCTCGGCCATGCCCGATTGCCTCGCTGCAGCAACATCAATTTGGTT
This sequence comes from Alphaproteobacteria bacterium, assembly GCA_013286365.1. Classification (GTDB taxonomy): domain Bacteria; phylum Pseudomonadota; class Alphaproteobacteria; order UBA9219; family UBA9219; genus JABDFY01. The sequence goes on along the minus strand of JABDFY010000037.1, from coordinate 5,771 downwards.
GGCAGCGAGGATTTCCTCTTTTTTTTCCAACAATCCGCTTGCCATTAATGTCAAGGCGCTATCTTTTTGAACCGTAGATGCCGAGGCAAGCTCGGTTGCTGCTAGGCGCGCCGCTAGACCTAAAGAATTAAGTGGGTTAGTCATTGTCGATGCGGTGTAACTGGTCATAGTGAATAAAAACAGGCTGCTGCTTCTTGCCAAGGGCCTTACGCAAGGCGGCAGCATCGTATCGTGCTACGCCAAGGGCTAAGACTTTTCCCTTGTCGTCGGTGACTTGCACCAAGTCACCTTTATCAAAGGTACCGCTTATATCCGTTAAGCCAACGGGCAGCAGGCTTAATGTCTGCGTGGGGTTGCGTATCATTTCAGCAAGACAAGCATTGGCAGATACAGAAGCAGGAACAGCATTAACCTCGCTAGCGAGCCAGCGTTTAACGGCATTCCGTTTGCCAGGCACAGCGGCAACGGTTGTGCCGACCTCTTCATTGTCTAAGAGGCGCGTAATAATGTTGAGTTCACGCGCAGCGGCAATATGTGTTCGAATGCCAAGCGCTGCCATCTTGCGCGCAATGTTCAATTTGCTGGTCATACCGCCGCGTCCGCCGGTTGATTTACCTTTGGTATCGCTGGGTATACCTTCTTTCTTTGACCAATCGATATGTGAAATGATTTGTGCCGCGTTGATATCTGGTGATCGGTCATAAACGCCCGCAATGCTGGTGAGAATAATCAGCCTGTCAGCATTGAACATCGCAGCAAGTAATCCGGCGAGCTCGTCATTGTCGGTGAACATCAACTCATCAAGTGTAACGCTGTCATTTTCATTAACAATAGGAAGAATATGTGGCTGCTGCTGCAGGGCTGCGAATAAGTGAGCCACATGTTTGTGATGATCGCGCGTACGAAAATCTTGTTTGGTAAGTAAAATTTGCGCTGCCAAAAATCCTAAAGGAGCCAGTAATTCTTGATAAAGCGTCATCAATTTTGCTTGTCCTAAACTGGCAAGGATTTGACGTTCAGTTGCGTGATCGCAGTTACGTAGGGCTCGCTTATTTTTGAGCATAGCACGACCCGTGCCCATAGCTCCTGAAGAAACTAAAACGACATTATGACCTTTACGCTTAAGGGTAGTTAATTCTCCGACGATATTGCCAAGCAACAAAGGATCGGGTGTGCCGTCCGCACGACTTAATGCGGCAGTGCCAATTTTAACGACAAGATTGAGTTTTTGGTTAGCGGCCATGGTTCTTTTTAGCAGGTATTGGTTGAGGGTAAATACGCAATCTTTGCCTCGCCGCCAGATGCCGGCGTACCCGTTCCTGGTTTGGGATAAAAATAGAGAAGGTCAATTGCAGGAGGGCGATATTTCGCTTAATCTTTACCCATGGTATTTCCAATTTTCGCCGATGTTATTAAGCCTGATTTTCGACCAGAAGCAGGCAAAAAGTTCTCGCTTAAGTCGGATTTTAAACCGGCTGGCGATCAGCCGCGCGCGATTGAAGAACTTACCAAGGGCTTGCTCCAAAATGAACGCAACCAGGTTTTATTGGGTGTTACTGGTTCCGGCAAAACTTTTACGATGGCACAAGTAATTCAGGAATTGCAGCGCCCATCTCTCATTTTGGCGCCAAACAAAACATTGGCGGCGCAGCTATATGGCGAGATGAAAAGCTTTTTCCCCGATAATGCAGTCGAATATTTTGTTAGCTATTACGATTATTATCAACCAGAAGCTTATGTTCCGCGAACGGACACCTATATTGAAAAAGATGCGATGGTGAATGAGCAAATCGATCGCATGCGTCATGCGGCCACACGCGCTCTTTTGGAACGAGACGATGTAGTCATCGTCGCTTCCGTCTCTTGCATCTATGGTATTGGTTCGGTTGAAACCTATCAAGAAATGGTTCTAACTTTGGCCAAAGGCCAGAGTCTATCACGCCAAGACTTACTCGCAGGGTTTGTTGAACTTCAATATAAACGCAATGATATTGCCTTTGGCCGAGGCGATTTTCGCGTACGCGGCGATACCATTGAGTTATTTCCAGCTCATTTAGAGGATCGCGCTTGGCGCTTCATTATGTTTGGTGACGAGATTGAACAGATTGTGGAAATAGATCCCCTCACCGGCGAAAAAGGCAGCACACTTGATGCCGTCAAGATTTATGCCAACAGCCACTATGTCACACCAAAGCCGACATTGCAGCAGGCGGTAGAACAAATCAAAATTGACTTAAAGCAGCGGCTGGCTGAACTTTTAGTCCAAGGAAAGCTTTTGGAAGAGCAGCGGCTACGCGAGCGCACGCAATTCGATATTGAAATGATTTTGGCGACCGGCAGCTGCGCGGGAATTGAAAATTATTCGCGCTATCTTACAGGTCGGGCTCCCGGCGAGCCACCACCAACTTTATTTGAGTATCTTCCCGCCAATTGCCTACATTTTGTTGACGAAAGCCATGCCATGATCCCGCAATTATTGGGCATGTTTAAGGGCGATTTTGCGCGAAAAACAACCCTCGCTGAATACGGATTTCGTTTGCCATCCTGTGTCGATAATCGTCCGCTAAAATTCGAGGAATGGGATCGTATGCGTCCCCCGACCGTCTTTGTCTCGGCGACGCCAGGCGCATGGGAGTTGGAACGGACAGGTGGCGTGTTTGTCGAACAAGTTGTGCGCCCGACTGGTCTCATGGATCCACCTGTTTTCATATGGCCAACCGAAAAACAGGTTGATGATTTATTGTTTGAGGTGCGTGAGACCGTTAAAAATGGCATGCGTGTTCTGGTGACAACACTGACGAAGAAAATGGCCGAAGCATTGACCGAATACATGACCGAGGCCGGCGTCAAGGTTCGTTATATTCATTCCGACGTTGAGACACTCGAGCGCATAGAAATAATTAGAGACCTGCGGCTTGGCGTATATGACGTGCTGATTGGCATAAACCTGCTTCGCGAGGGGCTAGATATCCCCGAATGTGGACTTGTGGCCATCCTGGATGCCGACAAAGAAGGTTATTTGCGTTCGCGCACATCTTTAATTCAAACGATTGGCCGCGCCGCGCGCAACGTAGATGGTAAAGCGATTTTATATGCCGATCGCATAACTGGTAGCATTCAAGCTGCTTTGGATGAAACATCCCGCCGGCGGGAACGCCAAAAAATATATAATGCTGAGCATGGAATTACGCCTGAGAGTATCAAAAAATCCATTGGCGATATTTTGGCTTCGGTTTACGAGCGTGATCATCTCACGATCAAGGCGGGATTGGCAGAAGAATTATCATTAGCTGGCAAGGATTTACGTGGTCATGTGCGGGATCTTGAAAAACGCATGAAACAAGCCGCCGGCGACTTGGAGTTTGAAGAAGCCGCTCGTCTTCGTGATGAAATTAGGCGTCTAGAGGCGATGGAACTAGAATTGAATACAGGCCTTTCCTCTGATACAAATTCCCGCTCAACACCAGGCAACGCCAGAAAGAAGTCGAGAGGCAAGCATTATTAACACCAAACCCACATTTCTACCTTATACAATTATTGAACCTTCAGCGGGGGTCATATCGCCGCTCATCGCGGATTCGCCCCATAGTGGGCAATACTATCCAGCTGATTTTAATTTTGTCTGTCCGATGTCATGGTTGCGCCAAGCCGAGGACTCTTACGTCGATGAACTTATTGTCGATGCTGTGGATGCGGGGGCTACGGTGATTGCAGCCGAGTTTCCACGCAGCTACATCGATGTTAATCGCGCTGAAAATGATATTGATCCGGCTGTTCTTGCAGCTCCTTGGCCGGAACCATTGGCATCAAGTGATCGCACTTTGCAGGGATTGGGGCTGGTTCGGCGTTTGTGTAAAAGCGGCGTGCCCATGTACGCATCACCATTGGCTGTTGCCGAGGTTCAGAAGCGTATTGATGATTACTACCGACCTTATCATCGAGCGTTGGAAGATATAATAACGCGGCGTCTCTTGCAATTTGGTGAAGTCTATCTTGTTAACTGTCACTCTATGCCGAGCCGCAGTGGTGAAAGCTATTTGGCGCCACGGCCAGATTTTATCCTGGGTGATCGCAATGGCACCAGTTGTGATCCTGCCTTCACGCGACGTGTGCAGAGCTTGTTGCAGGACATGGGGTATAGTGTTGCGCTGAATGATCCCTATAAGGGTGTTGAAATTGTGGGCCGTTATGGCCAGCCACAAATCAATCAACATGCTTTGCAGCTCGAAATTAATCGTCAACTATATTTGAACGAGCAGACACTGGAAAAGCACGATGGGTTTGTCAGATTGCAGCAAGATCTTGCGACCTTTTTCCGGGCGCTAATCGTTGAACTTCTTTGGCAGGCACCCGAACAATTGGCGGCGGAATAAAGTGGCTGCCAGCATAAGCAAAGCTATCGGGACTATGCGTCAAGAAGCCGAGCTTCTCCTGCTCGACTTTGACGGAACTTTTTATCATTTCACAGACGAGTTCGACAGTCATTGTGATGATATTGCAGCTAAAGTTCTTATCGAGCTTGGGGTTCCCGGAACTTTTGAAGAACTAAGGGAAAAAGGCAAGGAATCTTATCAAAAACACGGTTCAAATTTCACAATATTTCATACCATGGGCATTAAGATACAGGATTGGCATGACATTTATCATTGCTATCTGGAAGAGTCCTACATAAGCGAATTTCACGTTACAGCACGGCAATTGCGTGACTGTACGATACCTATTGCCATCCTATCACACAGTAACCGTTCCTGGATCACGCGCATGCTGGAGAAATTTGGATTGACTGATGTTGTGCCGCATGATCGCATATTTGGCTTGGAGGATGTCGACTATCTTTTCAAGCACGATGGTGAGAAGGTATACCGTCGTGTACTTGAGGCGCTTGATATTGCTGCGTCAAAAGCGATTATGGTCGAAGATTCCTTGCGAAATCTACGACCGGCTAAAAAAATTGGTATGTATACGGTCTGGATTACGCATGGCAAGGAGTTTAGCCAAGACCAACACCCTTACGTTGATGCTGCTGTAAAGCGACTACCAGATCTTCTTCAGGGTTTGACTTAGTTAGATTGCCGGAGCCAAAGTAAAGATTAAGGGCCGCCGCCATGTTTATCATCCGGAAGGGTTGGATGGGCCAGACTGCCAAAAAGTTGTTTGAAAAAAGTATCGTCGCGTCCGTAAGTGGGCGTGCGGCCTTCGGCGGGTACAATATCTTCTGCCAGTGCTGGATCGAGTTTGGTCACTGATGTCACAACACCCTGATCGTCAAAGCGCACTTCTACGGCTTCTTGCTTCAAAATGTCGGGGTCGAAGAACGACACTTGTGAGGTCTGACGACCGAAATAATACCAGACCTTCTCATCAAAGGTTCCAACCGCCGTCGGTGTGCCTAATTTAGTGGCAACTTCCTCGCGGGTACTGGTGCCAACCTTAACTTGAGCTAACTTGTCTGGATCAAGGATATTGCCGCGATTAGCAATTGTCGGTTCGCAAGAACCAAGGCAGACCACTAAAGCCGTGGCAATGATGAGAGAGCGAGAAAAAGCCAGAATCATATTAGTTTTAAACAACCTTGCTGAGCGGAGGCGTTTCATGCATTCCTTTAGGTTACAAAGCAACAGAAATTTTACTTGGTCAAGGGTCGATTGATCCAACCTAGGCGAGATCATCATGGCGCTTCTTCAACGGTTAAAGCAATTTTTAGTTAAACCCGGCATTGATCCAGGTATTGTTGAGCTATACCGGCGTACTGTAGTTCAAATAAGGCGACC
>JABDFY010000036.1 GCA_013286365.1 Alphaproteobacteria bacterium | reverse complement strand
GGACCTGTTCGTACGATCTTAGTTGCCTTGAAGGTCATGGTCGGAAATTTAATGACATTGAAGAAATTTTCTCCGCGCAGTTCTTCTTCAAGTTTGGCGTTGTTGGTATCGATGCTGTTGGGAATAATGGTAACATCGAGGGCGCTATTTTCAGGATTTGCACTGTCAAATTTAAGGGTCGCATCCATTTTGTCGAACCGACCCGTATAGTGAGAAAACCCCAGATGATTAATTTTAAAGGTTATGCTGGTGTGATTGGGATCAAGTTGATAGGTGCCGGATGGCGTGTCTTTGAAGTCGGGGGCCTGCGTTGAGACTTCTGTTTGCGCGTCGGCGTGTGGTGTCATAAGGGCTAGAAGTAAGGTTGTGGTTGCGGCCGAGCGTGTGATGAAAGTAAGGCATGTCATGAGGAGCTCCTAGTTGGTCATGGGCAGGCAAGTGACACGTAAGGCGAAGAAACTGATTCGGGAAAACTAGCAGGACTAAGCAGAACCTGTACAGACTCTGAAACTATACTGCTTTATTGGAGTGCAATTGTGTCATATCTTGGCGAATTCCGCTATGCAAACTTTTAAATACGCTTCTGAAACAAAAGCCCAATCCTGATGGAACATATAGACACGATAATTATTGGCGCCGGTGTCATTGGTCTTGCCATTGCGCGGGCACTTGCGGACGTAGATCATGAGGTTCTCATCCTCGAGGCGGGTCCCGCTATCGGCACGGTCACAAGCTCCCGCAATAGTGGCGTTATTCACGCCGGAGTTTACTATAAGCCCGGCAGTCTCAAAGCGCGTCTTTGTATTGAGGGCCGCGACAGACTATATGCCTATGCTGCCGAACGCGGAATTATGAACAAACGTTGCGGTAAATTAATCGTGGCGACGGCGGCGGATCAAATTTCTGTTTTAAAAGATTGGCAAATGAATGCCGAACAATGCGGCTTGACCGGCCTTAAGATGCTGACGCCTGTCGATGTAAAAAAAATTGAACCAGAAGTATTTTGTACGGCAGCTCTGCTTGTGCCGATGACGGGTATTATCGATGTCCATGGCTACTTGCTTGCTTTGCTTGGTGATGCCGAGGCGCGTGGCGCTACTTTGGCGCTTCATGCACCAGTTGTGAGCGGTGCTTGCAGCGGAGATGGTTTTTTGCTTGATGTCGGCGGCACCGCGCAAATGCAAATTTCATGTCGCAGATTGATCAATGCGGCTGGTTTAGGCGCACAAACTTTTTCGCATAGTCTGCAAGGCCTCGATCCGGCCACAATCCCACCTCTGATCATGGCCAAAGGTAACTATTTTAGTTTGAGCGGCAAATCACCATTTCAAAGATTGATTTATCCACTGCCGGTTTTGGGCTCATCGGGATTGCACGCAACAATGGATCTTGGTGGGCAAGTCCGTTTTGGCCCCGATGTCGAGTGGGTTGATCATATTGATTATCATGTCGATCCAGCCCGCCAAACGGCATTTGAAGAAGCCGTAAGACGGTATTGGCCGGCCTTGCCTAAGGGAATGCTACAGCCGGACTATGCTGGCGTTCGTCCCAAAGTCATGCGCGGCAGTCCACACGATAGCGATTTTATTATTCAGGATGAAAGCACGCATCAAGTACCGGGCCTCATCAATCTTTACGGAATAGAATCGCCCGGTCTTACCTCATCGTTGGCTCTTGCCAACGAAGTAAGATCAAGATTTAAAAATTAAAAGCGATCTAAAGAGCTTACCAGTTGTAGTGGCTGCCAACCGAAGGTTGAGCGAGGCCAGGCAGAGGAGCGTCATGATTGCCTTGCGCGCCTGGACCAGAAAATAGGCCGGCAAGCCAATCAAAAACATTTCCACCAGGACCGGCGCCACTATGAATGGGCGCATAGATTACTTTTTGAGGGAACGGTACGGTTTGAGAAGGCTGCATGACGACCTGCTGGGGAGCCGTTGATTGAGGTGGCACAATGGCACCGCTATCATAAGGAATTCCTACAACTGGCACGCCTACAACGGGCGTTCCAAAAGCGGGCCCGCTATCAGCTGGCATGGCAACCGAATTTTGAATCACAATCTGGCTATCGGGCGCGGGTATCTGATTAGCGTCAACGGCACGCACCGGTGCTGACGACGGCGCTGGCGCTTGATCCGCGCCCAACATGTCACCCACGAAGTCAGCTAAGGCGTAAGTTGGAAATGCCCCGAGCGCCAGAAAAATTAAGAACGACAAAAGTCCTAATCTGGCCCTGTCTAAAAACGTTGTCATACGCATGATGATTTACCCAAGGAAAAGGAGGAACGAGAAGAGGTAATTACAGGGATGATTTACGGATATTTGGCTATGCTTGTCTAGAGCCATTCAGCCATCCTCTTGTTTTCCCGCGTTTCTGTTGTATTTCGAGATTAATTAAGTTGGACAAATCATTAACAATCAAGCCGAATTAAGTGAAATTTTCGTTCGCCAGAATCAGTCAAAACACGCACTAAAAATGGCGCTTCGCCTTGGTCTTGCCATAACCTCGGCATAAAGACCTCGCAAATTGCATGTTCAAAGGATGAGAAATGCGCAGCATATATTTGGCGGCAGCTGGGGTCATTTTAGGGCTAGGAACGGCTACATTTCCTGTTTTAGCCGATGCGGATCTATTGGATACGGTTGTTGGCGCCGGTGTTGGTGGTTTGATCGGCAATCAGTTCGGTCACGGCTCTGGCAAACTGGCGACGACAGGAGCTGGCGTGTTGGTGGGTGGGTTGGTTGGCCATACGCTCGGCCAGGCGACAGATAATGATAATACGCGCCAAGGTTACTATTCAAGTTATGGCTATGATGGATACTACCCAGCGACCGTTTACTATCAGCAAGCTTATACACCGACTTATGTAGCCCCGCCACCGGCACAAATAGTTTATGTTAATCCACCGCCCGGCTACGTCGAAAATAGCTCTGAAGAAACATCACAATATTGCCGTGAATATACCCAAGAAATTCATAGCGGCGACAATGTGCAAGAGAGCTATGGCACCGCCTGCCTACAGCCAGATGGCAGCTGGCAGATCATGCCATAAAACAAGCGCATCTTAGTTTTTCTAGGCGAAGTTTCTCGGCGCGGTTATATTTTTAGAATGAAGCAAAATACGACTGATTTAAAAACTTCCGATTTCGACTATGAATTGCCGCCGGAGCGCATTGCACAGGTGCCGGTCGTGCCACGCGATCAGGCGCGGCTACTCTACGTGACGCAGAATTTGAGCGATCACTCAATCAGTGCTCTGCCTAGTTTATTAAATCCTGGCGATCTGCTGGTGTTCAACGACACCAAGGTAATTCCGGCGCGGCTTTTCGGAAAGCGCGGTTCCGTTGCGATTGAGGTATTACTGCATAAGAAGCAAGACACTCAAACGTGGCAGGCTTTCGCGCGTCCCGGCAAGCGGTTGCATGTCGGCGATATCATTAGTTTTGCCCCAGATTTTTTTGTGGAGGTATTGGAAAAATGTAATGACGGCGAAATTCTTGTGCGTTTCTCAGTGCCAGATGAGGGACTGCAGGCGTACTTGCAGCAGTACGGCGAAATACCATTACCGCCCTATATTAAGCGACCCCAAGGCAGCACTTTAGACGATAGATCGCGCTATCAGACTGTTTACGCGGCCCGAGAGGGCGCTATTGCGGCGCCGACAGCAGGCCTACATTTTACGCCGGAGCTCCTGTCCAAACTAGCCGCGAGACATATTAAGTGCCTGAATGTTACGCTCCATGTTGGCGCCGGAACATTTCTACCCGTCAAAGCCTTGCATCTGAAAGACCATATTATGCATGCCGAATGGGGAGAGGTTACTCTAGATACGGCACGACAAATTAATATTGCGAGACAAGAGGGGCGGCGGATTGTGGTCATCGGCACGACAACGTTGCGTTTACTTGAAACTGCAGCCGACGCAGAAGGTGTCGTCCAGGCGTTTTCTGGCAACACCGATATATTCATATACCCTGGCTACAGATTTAAGGTAGGCGATGTTTTACTAACCAATTTTCACTTGCCAAAATCAACTCTCTTTATGCTGGTGTGTGCATTTGCTGGCCAGAGGCGCATGCGTCAAGCCTATGAATATGCCATTGCTCAAAACTACCGTTTCTATTCTTATGGTGACGCCACCTTGCTAGAAAAATCCAATGACCAAATTTAATTTTAAAATCACCGCCACATCCCAAAAAGCACGGCGTGGCCAGGTTACAACTGCGCACGGAAGCTTTGAAACACCGGCGTTTATGGCAACAGCGACGGCAGCGACGATTAAAGCCATGACGCCTGAGGCCGTTCGCGCCACGGGAGCTGAACTCGCCATCTGTAATACCTATCATCTCATGTTGCGTCCTACCGCTGAACGCGTAGCTGAGCTGGGGGGGGTGCATAAATTTATGAACTGGCCCGGTCCGATTGTCACGGATTCCGGCGGCTATCAAGTGATGTCATTAGCAAACTTACGCAAAATTACGGAACAAGGCGTAGCGTTCAAATCACATTTGGATGGCAGTGAGCACACCCTTTCAGCAGAGCGCTCAGTCGAGATCCAGAAGCTCCTCGATGCCGATATTTCCATGTGCTTTGATGAATGCACACCACATCCAGCTACGCCCGAACAGGCCGCGGCATCAATGCGAATGTCGATGCGTTGGGCCGAGCGCTGTAAAACCGCGTTCGTGGAACGCCCTGGTTATGCCCTATTCGGTATTGCTCAGGGAAGCATTTACGCCGATTTGCGGGAAGAGTCGGCGCACAAGCTTTCGTCAATCGGCTTTGATGGTTATGGCATCGGTGGTTTGGCTGTGGGCGAAGGCCAAGAGACAATGCTTGCAATGCTCGATGTCACTATCCCGCATTTACCAAGCGAAAAGCCGCGGTATTTAATGGGGGTTGGCAAACCGGATGATATTATAGGCGCGGTCATGCGTGGCATTGATATGTTCGATTGTGTAATGCCAACGCGCTCGGGCCGTACTGGACAGGGATTTACGAGCCGCGGGTCAATCAATATTCGTAATGCGCGTCATAGTCGAGACCCCAGGCCCTTGGACGAACGTTGCCAATGCCCTACCTGTCAGCAATACGGGCGGGCGTATTTGCACCATTTATTTCGTGCCGAAGAGATGTTGGGGCCCATACTCCTGACCTGGCACAATTTACATTATTATCAAGATTTGATGCGCAGCCTGCGGAAGGCTATAGAAGAAAAGGAATTAGAGTTATTTGTGGATACATTTATGGCCGAGCAGGCCTGTGGCGATATCGAAAGTATATATAATGACTAAATCCAAGCGTCATGGCTTATCCGCTTATCATGATAAGAGAGGCCGATTTTTAGTAAGGTTATTTAGATTACATGGAACGCCCGGTGTTCTCGGACTTCTGCTGCTTACAGCCTTCGTTTTATTTTTAGCGGCGTCGCAAGCTATAGCCAGCGGCAATGAAAACGAAGAAGGCAGTATAAATACATCCGGTTTGCCATTACCGCGTTTTGCCTCCTTGCGCACCAACCAGGTGAATATGCGCACCGGCCCCGGTACGCGCTATCCTATAGAGTGGGTCTTTATTCGTCAGGGCGTGCCGGTTGAAATTACGGCTGAATATGAAATTTGGCGCCGCGTTCGTGACAATGAAGGCGCCGAAGGCTGGGTCCACAAAAACGAATTATCGGGCAAGCGTATGGCCCTCGTAACTGGAACTGAGCATGAACTGCGCGGCGGGCAAGATGAAAATTCAGCCATTGTGGCGCATTTGGAAAGTGGTGCTATCGGGCAGCTTATTTCGTGTACAAACGACTGGTGCAAATTGAAGTTTGGCGACGTCAAGGGTTTTTTGCGCAAAACCGAATTTTGGGGCGCCTATATAAATGAGATTTTCGATTAAAATTGGATTTGTGCTATAATTAAAAACATGTTCAGTGCTCTTCATAACCGCCGAATTTTGCTTATTATTTCGGGCGGAATTGCGGCTTATAAAAGCCTCGATCTCATTCGCCGCATGCGCGAGGAGGGGGCTCGTGTTCGTTGTGTATTAACGGCGGGCGGCGCTCAGTTTATTACACCTTTGTCGGTGTCGGCCCTGTCAGAAGAGCAGGTTTATTCGGATCTATGGTCGCTAACCGATGAGCAGCAAATGGGTCACATTCGGCTATCACGGGAAGCTGACATTGTCGTCGTGGCGCCCGCCAGTGCCAATCTGATCGCCAAAATGGCAAACGGAATTGCTGACGATCTCGCCAGTACAGTTTTGCTCGCAACAAACAAACCAGTCTTTGTGGCTCCGGCCATGAATGTTATGATGTGGGAAAACGCTGCGACATCAGCGAATATTGCACTCTTACAAAAACGCGGCGTCAAAATAATTGGCCCCGACAATGGTAGCATGGCCTGTGGTGAGACGGGTGCTGGCCGCATGTCGGAGCCGAATGAAATATTATCCACACTTAGATCCCATTTTGAATTACCCGGGCCTCTTAAAGGACTGATGGCCCTTGTTACCAGTGGGCCAACCTACGAGCCGTTGGATCCTGTCCGGTTTCTTGGCAATCGTTCATCAGGTAAACAAGGTCATGCGATCGCGCAAGCGCTGCATGAAAGGGGAGCCGAAACCGTGCTTGTCACCGGCCCGACTGTTTTACCGGATATTGCTGGTATCAAAACTATCAAGGTTGAGACGGCACGCGAGATGTTAGCGGCCTGTGAACAAGCTCTACCTGTCGACATTGCTATCTGTGCAGCTGCCGTGGCCGACTGGCGGCCCCAAGAAGCTTCGCTTGAAAAGTTAAAAAAAGGCAGCACCAAAGCGGTCTTAGAACTAACTGAAAATCCCGATATTCTTGCAAACTTAGCTAAAGACAGCAACCAGCGTCCTCGACTGGTTATAGGTTTTGCGGCAGAGACGAGCCATGTCGTGGAACGGGCCCGGCAAAAACTGGATAGAAAGGCCTGTGATTGGATCATAGCCAACGAGGTGGCATCCGATAAAGGATTTGGTGAGAACGACAATCAGGTGACGCTCTTGCGACGAGGCGAAAATAATCGCGTCGTTGAAAGTGCATGGCCGCTTCAAAGCAAAGACGAAATCGCTCGCCGACTTGTACTTGAAATTATCGATTATTTCACCGCAGCTTGAGGTAGGTTATGACGAAAATTACTGTTGCCATTACGACATTGCCACACGCCGAAAATCTAGGTCTTCCAGCCTATGCGACTGAACATTCGGCGGGCATGGATTTATGTGCTGCGATTACAAATGATCTTGTGCTTGATCCTGGTAAACGGGCTTTGGTGCCGACCGGACTTTCAATTGCCCTGCAAGAAGGTTATGAAGCACAGGTTCGCCCACGTTCTGGCCTAGCCCTTAAACACGGCGTTACCGTTCTTAATAGTCCAGGAACCATCGATGCTGACTACCGCGGCGAAATTCAAGTCATTTTAGCCAATCTTGGTGCTGAGACCTTTATCGTTACGCGCGGCATGCGTATAGCTCAGATGATTGTAGCGCCCTATGCGCGCATCGAATGGCAGGAGGTTTCTGTCTTACCGGTAACTGAGCGCGGTACGGGCGGTTTTGGATCAACTGGACTAAAAGCTCGCAGTTAAGCCAGAGCCCCATCAGGCATTATTGTTTCTGTCCCGCCGGCGTCTCGCATCAATTTGTTGGTTGCGTCTTCCAGACTGGCTTGCAATTGCCGCATCATGTCCTCACGTGACAGACCCGGAGGAATAGGCGGCAAGAATTCAACTGTGATGACACCAGATTTTTTGATCAGGCTTTTTTTAGGCCAGAAGATACCGGAATTAAGCGCCATTGGGATAATCGGCAAATTGAGCTCCTGATAGAGCGCAGCGACGCCGATCTTGTAGGGTTTCCATTCGCCGGATGACACGCGTGTTCCTTGCGGAAAAATCACGATTTTGCATCTAGCATCGGCGGCTTCATGCGCAGCTTTCATCATGAGTGACAAGGCTTTGCTGCGCGCGCCGCGATCGACAGGGATCATGCCGCTACGCCTGGCATACCAGCCCCAAACAGGAATATCCATTAACTCTTTTTTGAGAACGATCGCCGGATCGCCAAACAATAAATGTAGTTTGAGCGTTTCCCACACCGATTGATGTTTGGCGGCAATAATACAGGCGCCTTTGGGAATATAATGATGACCGATGACACGATAGTCGAGGCCTGCCACGTTGCGCTCAATCCAACTGAGATGGCGCTGCCAGACATGTAAAATGGATATCAAGGTGCGTTTGGGCAAAAACAATGTCCACAACATTATCAGACATAAAAATCCCGTCCAGCACACGGCTAGTGCGGTAAAAACTATGGCGCGGGCTTTGCTTATGGCCATAGTTGCAAAAGCCATAAACGTGCCGTGGCGAGAAGATATTTATTATATTCGGTGACGAGAAGACTGGCCGTTCCCGGTCTAAGCCACCAGTGTCTCAGTTTAACGCTGTCGGGTGTTATGGGGTGGGGGATGATCTGGATTTCAGGCATCATGGCATGAAATACCATCAAACTTCGCGGCATGTGGTAATTTGCCGTGACCAGGCGAAGGGAGTGATAATTTTCATCATTCATCCATGTCTTCGTTTCGTCGGCATTTCCAAATGTGCTTTCAGCGGCATGGCCGAGTAATATGCAACAAGCGCGAAGATCGCCAGAAATTTTCTGATTGCCTATCAGCTCTTCGAGCGTGAGTTTTTGGTGAACACCGGAGATAAAAAGTTTTTTAGCCTTATGCGATTCCAATAACTCAAGACCCGTAATTAAGCGTTCGCTGCCGCCGGTCAAAACGACGATGGCGTCGGTTTCTGCAAGACCTGAGTTAATCGTCGGCTCACTGATAGCCTGAATGGTCATGACAAAAAGCACGAGACCGCACAACCAGGCGAATACAGCCAGGCCTGATAATACGGTCAGATAGCGCAGCAAGCGGGTCATGGCATGTTGTGGAGGAGTTTAAGCACAGAAAAGCGCGCCGAGAGATTGGCGCCGATGACAGCAACAAGAGGAACCATCATTGTCAGCAAAGCCAAGCCGAACCATTGTATGGCAGGTATGTTCGATGCCGCTGGCAAGTATTTTAGGGCGAAAGAAAGCAAACCAAGCGTGAGAGTAGCCAGAGCAAATCCAAATAAGGCACCAGGCCACGACAGACGTCGCGCATGATGCTGAAAATGTCGTGCAATATCGTTATCTGTTGCGCCTATGGTGTGTAAGAGTTCGATAGTGTCTTTTTCAGTTGCCATCACGGCACGGCAAATGAGGTTGATGCTAATGAATAGGATGGCGCCACTAAGAAATAGCATAAAGGCGGCAAGAAAAGTTAAATCACGAATGAGATGCAAAAGATCGCTGAGCCAGCTGGCATGGTCGTCAACGCTAGCATCGCTAACAACTGTTTTGAGACGTTCTTCTATGCTCTGCGCTGACGAAAAA
Organism: Alphaproteobacteria bacterium; assembly: GCA_013286365.1. GTDB lineage: Bacteria > Pseudomonadota > Alphaproteobacteria > UBA9219 > UBA9219 > JABDFY01. The sequence goes on along the minus strand of JABDFY010000036.1, from coordinate 5,918 downwards.
CTGCCGGGTTTTATTTCGATATCGATCAGCGTGGGAAGCGGCAAACTCTTGGCAAGCTCGGGATCGCTTATCCATGGTTTCAACAGTTTCGCGGTTTCTTGGTCAGGGACAATCGCGGTGCTCTGAATATCAGGTAGAGCATGCAAAACGGCCAATGTTTGTTTGATGCGTTCTGGCTGCGGCATTGAGGTCTCATCGCCAAGGGCGGGTATCTCGACGGTCATATGGTTTTCCACGCTTTGGTCCCACGTGATCGTTAAGAGCGAAAGTGCGGCTTCGATGGTCATCGCAAAGGTGGCAAGATAAACCATGATGGCAATAACGGATATGAGCAGCCAGTTTAATCGTTGATGCTGAAAGGCCGAATTAAATAGGGTGTTTGGCAATGGCATGGTCATGCCGCCTTCGCCGACGGAGGAAAGGGGGCTATCAAGCGACCTTCTTTCAGCCAAAGCGAGGGTTTGTTCAGACGCTGAATAAGGTCTTGCTGATGGGTGGCAAGGACAATGGCTGTTCCCATTTTGTTAAGCTCGTTAAAAAGATGCGTCAGACGCATGGCCGATTCTTCGTCAACATTGCCAGTTGGCTCATCAGCCAAGAGAAGTTTTGGTTTGTTCACGATTGCTCGAGCTATTGCTGCGCGCTGTTGTTCGCCGCCAGAAAGCGAGGAGGGGAGGGCATGAAGTCGGTCGCCTAAACCGACCCAATCTAAAAGCTCCGATGTATGCCGTTGGATGTAGTCTTCGCGAGCACCGGCAAGACGCAGGGGTAAGGCAGCGTTTTCGAGCGCTGAAAGATGGGGAATGAGGCGGAAATCTTGAAAAATAACGCCGATCTGACGACGCAGCGCCGGCAATTCATGGCGCGCCATTTTGGCAATATCGTGGCCAAATAAGTTTATGTTTCCTTCGCTTGGCTTTTCTGCGAGATAAATGATGCGCAGAAGCGAAGATTTGCCGGCACCACTGGGTCCGGTAAGAAAATGAAACGATCCTGGCGCTAAGCTGAAGCTTATATTCTGCAGAACGGCTCGGTTCTGGTTATAACGCAGTCCAATATGGTTAAGAGTAAGAAGCATGAAAAGATGGATACCTTGTTCGTTCGTTTTAGGACATTTTTATATCATAAGGCGCTTCAGCGGCACGTCCAGAACTGCTTTGCTTGCCTCACGAATGAATGGTTTTTATAACCCAATCCCATGATCTTGACCTGTCCTATCTGTAACTCACGCTATCTTGTTCCGGCTACCCATTTCGCGGCTGGACCACGTCAGGTGCGTTGTGCCCGTTGTTTTCACACTTGGCTAGGCGAACTTCCCAAGGAACCAGCGTCAGCCTTGGCGGCCCAATTATTAAATATAACGCCGCCGCCTTTGACCGCTACGCCCATACCGCCTGGCTCCAATCTTCCAGCGTTACGCGAAAAACCGCTTCATAAATGGTATCCTTGGATAGCGTTATTCGGCATCGTCATTCTTGGGCTCTTTGCGGTATGGTTTTGGCTTGATCGTCAAGAGATCGCCAAGATGTGGCCGGTCTTGGAAGGAACTTATGAAAAGTTAGGCCTTCATATTTACCACCCCGGCGAGGGGCTTAGTTTGCAGCAAGTCCGTTCGGAATTGCATGGCGAAGATGGTATACCGATGCTGATTGTGGAGGGTAAAATCCTCAATGAAACCCCGAAAACACAGCAGATTCCTAATCTTATGGCCGTTGCCGTGGGTTCCGACGGTAAGCCCATGCAAAGCTGGCAGATTGATGCGCCAGCGGCTACATTGAACGCTGCCGAGACGGTGTCGTTTCAGTCAACCATCCGTTCGCCCAAGGGGACTGTGGTTGAAATTAATTTAAGCTTTATCGAGCCCAAGCATGCCCCCTAGTACAAAACCGGATCAGCAGAACAGCGTTAATATTCTTGTCGCGGAAGATAACCCTGCCGTGCGCGAATTTATTGTGCGCTCCTTAAATTCTGTTGGACATAAAATTACTTCTGTCGCTGACGGACAACAGGCACTCGATACGCTTGCAAAAGAAAAATTTGAAGTCTTAGTAACGGACATAGTTATGCCCAATGTTGATGGCATAGCCCTGGCACTCAAAGCAGTTCGGTTATTTCCTGACTTACGTATCGTTATGATCTCTGGTTATGCACAGGAACGCATGCGCGCCCACAATCTTGATGCCCTAGTGCATCGCATTATTGCCAAACCGTTTTCGCTCGAAGAAATATGCGAAGCGGTAAAAGATGCTTTGAGCTTACCCCCTGGGACGGCTTAAGGGCAGCCAATGAAACAATCAGTTCGCAAAGCGGTATTTCCCGTCGCCGGTCTCGGCACGCGTTTTCTTCCGGCGACTAAAGCGATGCCGAAGGAAATGCTGACTTTGGTCGATCGGCCTTTGATCCAGCATGCCGTCGATGAGGCGCGGGCTGCGGGTATTGAACAATTCATTTTTGTTACCAGCCGCGGCAAGGGAGCTCTTGAGGATCATTTTGATAGCAATAATGACTTAAAGCGCTCATTGGAAGCACGCAAGAAAACACAAGCACTCGAACTTTTAGAATCTACGGAAATCGATTCCGGCCAATTGTTGTTTACGCGTCAGCGCGAACCGCTAGGTCTTGGTCATGCCGTGTGGTGCGCACGGCATCTGGTTGGCAACGAGCCGTTTGCCGTCCTTTTGGCCGACGATGTTGTTCTGGCTGAAAAACCCTGTTTGAAACAGATGATGGAAGCCTATGAGGCTGTAGGCGGAAATGTCGTTGCTGTTGTCGATGTGCCGCGGGAACAAACAAATCGTTATGGTATTCTCGATGTCGAAAAAGACGACGGGCGTTTAGCCAAGATAAAAGGTCTTGTCGAAAAACCTGAACCTGCACAAGCTCCATCTACGCTTTCGATTATTGGCCGCTATATTTTACAGCCCGAGATTTTTAAAGAACTTGAAGCTAAACATGTTGGAACGGGTAATGAAATTCAGTTGACCGACAGCATGGCCAGGCTCATAGGCCGCCAGGCTTTTCATGGTTTGCGGTACACAGGTACACGCTATGATTGCGGTAATAAAGTTGGTTTCATAGAAGCTAATGCAGCTTTTGCGTTGGCGCATCCTGAGTTGGGGCCACAAGTGCGTGCCGCGCTCAAGAAGTTGATCTAGGGGCTCGGATGCAAATAGTTGTGATGGGCGCCGGATATGTTGGTCTTGTATCGGCTGCGTGTTTTGCCGAATTTGGTGTCAAAGTTACTTGCGTTGACAAAGACGAAAACCGCATCGCAAGGTTACAAAAAGGCGAAATCCCGATTTTTGAACCTGGTTTGCCGGAGCTAGTTGCACGCAATGCCGAACGTGGCACGCTACGTTTTGCAACTGATTTTGTATCCGCCCTCAAGACAGCGGATGCTGTGTTTATTGCCGTCGGTACGCCAACGCGACATGGCGATGGCTATGCGGATCTGACTTACGTCTACGCCGCCGCACGTGAGATTGCGCAACTTCTAGCGCGCTATACCGTGATTATTACAAAATCGACCGTACCGGTTGGAACAGGACGGGAGATTGCACGGATTATTCATGAAACAAACCCCAAAGCCGAATTTGATGTATGCTCAAATCCGGAGTTTTTGCGTGAAGGTTCGGCGATAAATGATTTTATGCGTCCCGACCGCGTTATTATCGGTTGTGAAAGCGAGCGTGCGGCTGAAGTGATGAAAGCGCTTTACCGGCCGCTTTATCTCATCGAAACGCCGATGGTGATGACCACTCTCGAGACAGCTGAGCTCACGAAATATGCCGCTAATGCATTCCTGGCGACCAAAATTACATTTATCAATGAAATTGCCGATTTGTGCGAGAAAGTCGGTGCTAATGTGCAAGTGGTTGCCAAAGGCATGGGCCTTGATGGGCGCATCGGACGAAAATTTCTGCATGCCGGTCCCGGCTATGGCGGCTCCTGTTTTCCCAAAGATACCTTAGCTCTTGTGCGCACCGCGCAAGACAAGGGCGTGCCGTTGCGGCTTGTGGAAACGACCATTGATATTAATGACAAGCGTAAAAAAAACATCGCGAACCGAATTATTGCGGCCTGTGGCGGCTCGGTGCAGGGCAAAACGATTGCCATTCTTGGCCTGACTTTCAAACCCAATACGGACGATATGCGCGAAAGCGTAAGCCTTGACGTTATCCCAACCCTGCAAAAGGCGGGCGCCACCATACGGGCTTATGATCCGGCAGGCATGGAAGAGGCTCAACAACTTCTCCAAAAAGTGTTATGGTGTAGGGGCGCTTATGAGGCTATGCAGGATGCCGATGCCGTTGCCATTCTGACCGAATGGAATGAATTTAGGGCGCTCGACGTCGTTCAAATGAAGGAAGCATTAAAACAACCGATACTCATAGATCTACGTAACATTTATCGTTTAGAAGACATGAAAGCAGCGGGATTTAAGTATTGGAGTGTGGGGAGGTGACTATTGCGTTAACCAGAAGAAATTTTGTAATATTTACTTTCACTAATTCGTTATATAAAGGCGAACCTGTACTCCCTAAAACTGGCTATCGCCTTATCATATATAGGCTTTTTGAAACTCAAATAACGGTATTTACTTTCTTAATAATGATAACTATACGGTTGCTAGAATGTTTATGAATTTTGTAGGCTCACACAGTTTAAGTTATTGGGAATAAGAAGAATGCCTTCGCAAATGTTACAACACTCTCGAGCTGTTTTTGCACCGTCTGACATGGTTAGATCGGGTGGGGGGGGGACTTCTCCTACGAGGCCCAATGGTGGTGCCTATCGGCGAAATGGAAGTCATACAACCGCTTGGCCCAGAACGATCATTTATACTAGTCAGCTTTTTGGTCCTCTCGACACTGAGTTTCAAAGGCAATTTGTCATTAAAGATTTGAGAGCTGATCATCTTCTACCTGATGAACGAGAAGCCCTCATTAAAATGGCAGCCAGGCATTACGCGCTTGTGTTTAACGACACAGCCAAAAAAGTCGGCATCGAGGGGAATTGGACAGAAAGGGGTTCAGAAGCATGGGTCCGACAGCGTATCGAAGAGCCAGGTGTAGCTTTCTTGTTGTGCCCCGCTCCTAACCAAGCGCCCATACCCAACAAAGGAGAATTACCTGAAGTTATCGGTGCTTTTTTTATGGAACTTGTACGCGTTCCACGGCTTGCTGATCCTGGTGCCGTGAGAAAGGAAGTTATATTAAGCGTCGAAGGAAGAGAGTTGGATGCAACTGTGCACCCCGATTGGCAGAAAAATAATTTGGGTGCCAAGATTACAATCTGCGGATTTAATCTAATGGTAGAGCAGTCCAAAAAGGTATTTGCTAGAGTGCCCCTGACCACATTTGATGCCCTGACTTATGCGAAGGGCTATCAGGAATATTGGTGGGGACGTTTGGGTTTTGAGCAATCTTTGATACACACAGCGGATGTCGATATATACACAACGCCGTTAGAATACGACATGCCCGAAGTGGATATACGTAAGTGTCAGAGTGGGGATGTCGAGGCTATTGCCAAGTTTATAGAAGCAAATAATTTAGAATCAAATTTGAAGGGGTCTTGGTCTTCTGAAACGCTTCGTACATTTTTGGATTCCAGATGTCGAGGCAATTTAGCAAGTTATATAGCTTCAGCTAAGGACGGGACTATAGTAGCTTTTTATACAACAGACATGGCCATACGTCGAAGCACTGAAAGACAAGGCAATATTGAACATGGTGCTGTTATGTCCTTGATCGAGCCTTATTGTGCCATCAAAAGTCCTCTTCCTGAGGAACGTCCGGCGTCAGATCAGCTGGTCAAAGGGCTTGTGCGTCAAGCGGCATTTGATCTCGCAAGTGTAGTTACGCAGCTTCATGGAATTGATGTTGGTAATTCGGCTGAACTCGAGGTTACGCAAC
>JABDFY010000035.1 GCA_013286365.1 Alphaproteobacteria bacterium | reverse complement strand
CAGCCCGCTATTCGTGATCGTGCCGATGGTTCCGTAATTATTCAGCGCGGCGCAAGTGGTGCAGCCGATGCGAGGAGAGCTAAGGGTGCCACTATTGATAATAGTGCCAATGAGACCATTGCTGGAGATCGCAGAATGAGCGCCATTGATCAAGCCGGAGTTAATAATGTTGCTAATAGTGCTATAATTACCAACCCCGATCGAACCACCATTAATAGTACCACTATTTATGATCGTAGAAATAAGTGAAGAATTTGAAATATCAGTATTGATGGCTTGGATTAGACCAAGGTTGACGATTGTAGCAATCGTGCCGTTATTGTCGATGGCGGCCAAACCATTGATCAGACCACCATTGCTAATGGTCGCGATCGTTCCACCATTATCAATACCACTATTTCCCCCGCCACTAATTGTGCCTAGATTATCAATGAAACCAACTGTGCCGCCGCTATATACCTCACCAATTACGCCTGAGTTAAGTATAATCCCTATAGTGCCATTACTGGAATTCGATATAGCATCGCCAGTAGCACTGCTAATTGTACCGCTATTGCTTATGGTCGCGATGTTACCGCCGTTGTTATAAATACCAGATTCGCTGCCCGTAATGGTTCCGCCAGCATTGTTGATTATCGTGCCAATACTCCCATAGTTTATTATACCATGGTAATTACCACTGATGACGCCGCTATTGGCGATGGTCCCGATGCTCCCCATGGAGCTATTGACTATGCCAAAGGAGCCGCCGTTGATAATGCCGTCGCTGTTGTTGGTAATGGCAATAATGGTTCCCGAATTTTCTATTCCGTATTGGCTGCCAATAATCACACCATCATTGGTCAAAGTACCGACATTATTACCGTTGTTCACAATGGCCGTGCCTGATCCGGCAATAGTGCTATTACTCGTAATCGATATATTGCCGCTCACCCAAGTCATGCCGCATTCGGAGCCGCTAAAAACAACATTGCCGTTTACGGTTTGGTTTGAACAGGTGGAGAGTGTCACAACCAATGTGTCAGAGCTGCCAATAACGGACGTTGTCGTAGCTTGATAACCGTACGCAATAACGTCAATATTTGAATAGTTAGTACCTACTAAAGAGGCTTGAACGATCGAGAATATGTTGCCAGAGGACAAGCTGCCGTTGATGGTAACCAGCGCTCCCGTCATCGTTGCGGTGCCAGATATATCAAACTGACCATAGTCACTGTCATCCGTGACATTGATTATGAGTGATGCACCAGGAGCCTGGAAATAATTCCCGGTTATGGTTTGCACAGCACCAACCTGGAGGACACCATTATTGGTCACCGTACCTGAGCCAACATTTACGTTGTCGGCTAAAACCTGATTGGCAGCATTATCGAACGTGAGATTGTGTGCAGTAATGGTTCCACCGGTTAATGTTCCTGTAGAACCGGTTACTGTTAGATTCTGGTTGGCAATAATGTTGCCGTTTATGGCGCCACTATTATATAGGGTGCCCATGATCGTGCCGGAACTATTGATGGCTGTTGCGCCGCCTCCAATGGTACCACCCTCATTGTTGATGCCATAGTGACCACCGATAATGGTGCCAGTATTATTTATTAAGCCGATGGAGCCAAGGTAATTATTTAAAATTCCCGTGTTGTTGCCACTGATTGTGCCGCTATTTGTGATGGTGCCAATGCTGCCAGTGACATAGTTATTAATACCGATGTTGCTGCTAATGATGCCATTATTCGTAATTGTTCCGATGCTTGAACCACCGTCATTGTGTATCCCTTGGTTGTGGGCGCTAATAAGTCCATTGTTCGTGATCGCGGTGATGGTGCCGCCACCAGAGTTATTGATGCCAGTATTGCCGTTGATGATAGAGCCAGTGCTGCTGTTGAAAATGGACGAAATGGTCGCTGAATAATTATAAATACCGTCGCCGTCGCCGCTAATGGTGCCGTTGTTGTTGATGGCGCCGATGCTGCTGTTGGCGTAATTATAGATACCAGCATTAAAGCTGCTTATAAGGCCATTGTTGGTGATAGTGCCAATACTGCCTACGTATTCGTTACTAATGCCTTGGCTGTTGCCGCTAAGGTTAGCATAATTGGTTATCGTACCAATGGTGCCGTTGTTGTTGAAAATGGCATAGATCGATCCGACGATAGAACCGTTGTTTATGATAGCGCCAATGCTGCTGCTGTCGGTATTTAAAATTCCGGTGTTGCCGGTAATGCTGCCGTTGTTGGTGATTGTGGCAATAGTACCCGGGAGAGAACCACCACTTGTGCCGTTAATAAGGCCATAGCTAGTACCTTTAATGCTGCCGCTATTAGTAAGCGTGCCGACGCTACTGTTGCTGACGACAATCGCTGAACTTGCGCCTGTAACGGCGCCACTTCCAGAGATGGAAATATTACCACCATTCCAGTTGAGACAAGCAACGGAGCCACCGATAATTGTGTTGCCGCTAACGTTCTGACAACTACTAACAAGGGTGATAACAAGATCACCCGAGATAGAAGATGCTGTGCCCAAGAGATCGTGGCCGACAGTGGCGCTAACGCCTGTATAGTTTGCCGTTCCAGAGTCTTGTACGATAGTGAATACATCGCCAGCCGCATAGCCAGAGCCGGCAATGGAAATCATGCCGTCGATCATCGTCGCATTTCCCGTGATATCTAAAACACCATAGGTGCTTGGATTTGTGACGTTGATTTCCAATATGCCAGAGGATGACTGGGTAAAATTACCAGTTATAGTTTGCGTCGTGCCAATTTGAAGTATGCCCGCATTGGCAACTGTTCCGGCGCCTGACCCAACCTTAATATCGTCACTGAGAATCTGATAGGCTTGACTGTCGAAAGTAAGATTATTCGCCGTGATACTGCCGCCGATTAGTGTGCCGTTGCTTCCCGTAATTGTGAGGCTTTGATTGGCTGTTATATTTCCGCTAATCGTTCCGCTGTTTAGTATGGCGCCACTGATCGTGCCACTGCTGTTTATTGCGGTAGCGCCCCCGCCGACAACGCCAGCGTTATAAATGCCGTAGTTGCCGCCGCTGATCGTGCCGCTATTAACAATCGTGCCAAAGTTGCCGCCACTATCGTTATAGATTGCGACGGTACTGCCCATTACTTTTCCTGAGCTCGAGATGGAGATGCCACCTATTGAACCATTATTATATATACCTTGAACGCCACTAATCAGATTCTCATTAGTGATTGTGTTGACGCTGTCTAAATTGCTAAAGCCAATACTTTGACGGCTGGTGATCGTCCCGGTGTTATCAATACTTCCGATGGTGCCGCCAGATTCGTCGTCGACGAATACAGCTTCATAACCGCTAATAATCGTGCCGCTGTTGCTGACCGCAGAAACATCGGAATCTATCCATAAAGCTCTATGTCCCGTTGCGTTTATGATCCCTGTATTCGTGATAGTGTTGACGGCTCCATTGTGAATATAAAAACCCGATTGCCCTGTTATAGTGCCATTATTGATAATGGTACCTGCAAAGCCTCCTTCATTGACGACGATGGGCCTCCAACCAGCAGTGAGAATGCCGTTGTTCTCGATAAGATCGATATAGCCATGGTCTAGAATACCCAACTCGCCGTTACTGGTGCCAGTGGGCGCCCCCACGATGAGTGAGCCGTTGTTGATGATAGTCCCGATTGTGCCGCCTTGTGTATAAATTGCACCGGCGGTGCCCGGCTGACCGGTGATTGTACCACCGGCAATGTTTGTGATTGTTCCGATACTTCCAGTATTATAAATACCATTGCCGTCGTTATTAGTGCCGCTGATGTTTCCGCTGTTACTGATCGTGGCGATGCTGCCAGAATTATTGATGCCATCTGTATTTCCATGAATTAAACCGTCAGCACTATTAGAAATTGCGCTAATGGCGCCATCGTTAGAAATTCCATGGTTGGCGGCTATTGATCCGCTATTCGTGATTGTTCCGATGCTGCCGCTACTGACGTAAATACCCGTGTTCGTAGCTGTGATATGGCCATTATTATTAATAGAGGAAATGCTTCCTGTATTACTGAGGCCGTATAAATTTCCGTTGATAATGCCGTTTGCGGTATTGGTGATGAGGCCTATGCTGCCTGAATTGGCAATTCCAATGCTGCCGCCACTGATTGTTCCACCGTTAGTGATTGATGCTATGCCGTTGCCGACATCATTATAGATACCGTAATCGCTGCCAATGATTTGCGCGCCGATAGAATTGGTGATAGTGCCAATTGTATAGCCATTATATATTCCGTTGACGCCCGTGAGCAGGTCGCCATTGATAATTGTATCAATTTCACCGCCATTACTGATGGCCGTTTGTGTCGTGGCAGAGATTGTGCCGGTATTGGTGATATTTCCTATACTGCCAGCCGAGTAGATGCCATTCGAGTAAGCGCTGATCGTGCCGCTGTTAGATAGTGTGCCAATGCCGCCATCGCCAGTATTGGCTAGAATGGCCGTGCCGTTAGCCGCGAAAATCGTGCCATTATTTGTAATGGTGCCGACGTTTGTATGATGAATATAGAAGCCGGAAGCGCCGCTGATATAGCCATTATTGACAATGTCTCCGGCATAACCGCCGCCGTCGATAACAAATGGCCGCCAACCAGCAGCAATGGTGCCGTTATTCGTGATAAGGCCTATGTTGCCCTGATCAAGAATGCCAAGGCTGCCCGTTGTTATAATATTACCGTTGTTGGTGATGGTACCAATTGTGCCGCCGCGCGTAAAAATGGCGGCATAAGTTCCGCCATTGCTGCTTGTTATACTTGCGCCCGAACTGTTGAGAATGCTGGCAATAGTACCCGTATTGTAAATGCCGTTATTGGTACCGTTAATGCTGCCGCTGTTTGTTATAGTACCGACGCTATTGCCGGTATTGTTGATAGCAGTTGCGGATCCTGCGAGGATGCCAGCACCCGTTATTGTTATGTTGCCACCGGTCCATGTGAGACAGGGGATGGAAGAGTTATTAATTGTTATGCCGCTGTTGGTTGTTGTGCAGGCGGCATTCGCTTGTTCTGGGTAAAGGAAAACTGTTCCCACAAGTGCGGCGTTAATTGCCAGCAGTGAGCTACTCAATAGGAGCGATTTTCGGTGATTTAATTTCACATCAAACCTGCCAAACAAAATGTCGTGTGCTCAAAGGGTTAGCCCAGACAAAAGGATCAATAAAACCAATAGAATGGAAATTTTTTATAAAACCTTAACGGCAGCGTAATGAGTAGTTTTGAAACCGAAACGACACAATAATAAGCTAATGCAGAAAGGCTGAGTATTCGGGAGATAGAGAGGGATCAGGGCTCAATATCAATCCGTTCTGGATGGAAGGGCCGCCCCCTTCCTCTACCCCATTATTTGCTTTCGGATATTGGTTGCCGATATCGCTTGTAGGGCTTCGGACAAGTCAATCCGCTCGATGGCATAACCGACATCGCGACCGTAGAAAATATTGGTAATATTTGGAACGGATATAATCGCTAATTTAGGGAGATGTTCTTTCATGACTTCTTCGATGCGCGCCCGAATACCAACAAAGCCAAAAGGATTTTTCTCATCAGTGCCCTCAGTATCGCGTACCGCAATGCAAGCCTGGCCTACACGCTCCAAACCTTCGAGCACCAAGGCCTTGTGTCCATCGTGGAAAGGTTGATAACGACCCAAAAAGAGTGCCGTTGGTTTACGCCAATTAAAGTCAGATGTGGCTGCACCAAGCATATTTGCAATAATCTTGGCGTGGCGTTCGGCATCCTGCTCCTTGATCACATAATTTGGGTTTTCAGGAGCAACGAACATAGCCTTTGTATCGGCAAAAGGCGTTGGCTGATTGGTATCTAGATAAACTGTGAAAGCGCTACCAAAAGCGGCACGAGCCTCTGGTATGGGGCAAACAAAGTCGGCAATAGCATCATGACCAGCCGCTGTAACTTGATCACATAACCAGCCCATACGGCGCGCCTGTTCTATGCGGTCAGCCTGGGAAAAACCAAGATCTTTGTTAATTTCGGTGCGGACGGCGTCGGCGTTAAAATGAACGGCGCGCAAAAGTGGTTTTAAGGTGTTAGCTAAAGTCGTTTTCCCGGCTTTAGGTAATCCCATGATAAGGATCTTCTGTTTCATTTGAATAGTTCTTTCAATGTAAAATTTGTTGTTGTGAACCCTAATTTCGAACAGGAGACTATCAGGGATTGTAAGTTATGCAATATCATGCAGATTAGTTAAAGACGTACGCGGGACTGGCTACATGGATATGTTATATTAGAATATTATGATCTGTGGAAAAGAAAATACGCACTATTAGTAAACAATACTCACCAATTCACCTTAGGTTCACAGAGATGGTCGAACCCATAAAAATCTTTTGTGAATACAAATCTAGGGCTATGGAGGGGGATAAATGCTTGTTGTTATGCAACGAAGGTTAGGCGTACTTGGAACACAAGTTATTAAACTCGGCATTGGCTATGGTGCCGTGGCGGCCATGATACTTTCCTACTCCGTCAATAAATCAATTCTTTGGATGTTAATTGATGGGTGGTTTAGTTGGCTTTATATTATCTTTTATGCGCTCTTCAGATCATAGGTTTCCATGCTTCAACACTCCATAACACGTCGAGCCTTATTGCGATTAATGGCGGCTAGCACGTTTGCGGCCTACATTTGCTCAAAAGCGAAAGTTTGGGCGCAAGAAGTTTTTGAAATTCAAAAAAGCGAAGACGAGTGGAAAAAGTTACTTACGGCCGAGCAATTTCACGTGATGCGTCAAGAAGGCACGGAGCCTCCCTTTTCTAGCCCGCTCGATAAGGAATATGGAAAAGGCGTTTATAATTGTGCCGCTTGTGATTTGCCGTTATTCTCATCTGAAACAAAGTATAACAGTCTGACAGGTTGGCCGAGCTTTTATGCCCCCCTGGTTAATGCCGTCGGCACATCGACTGACACCAAGTTGGGATATACGCGGACAGAAGTCCATTGTCGCCGATGCGGAGGTCATCTTGGCCATGTGTTTGATGATGGTCCAGCGCCGACCGGTAAGCGATACTGTATGAATGGTGTTGCGTTGAAGTTTGTTCCTGCAACAAAGTCTTAAAAAAGTCAGGGACTAGTTGCGTCGCTTCCTGATAGAGGCACGGCCATAAAAACATGCCACGACTTTAAGCCAGCTAAAACTTCGACAAACTTCACTCGATGGCCAAAAGCGGTTTCAAGCATCGTAATATTACATACCGCCTCGCAACATACATTGTAGAGGGTCCGATGGGTTATTTGAGAGAGCTCAAGTAGTTTGGTGGCGTAGGCGGGATAGAGCGGTAGGGGTCTCTTGTCTTCATCTTCATAGGGCTCGGTATAAGTGATGAGCTGCGTTTTGGGGCCATAAAGAGCCTTGATGTAATACCCTCCCCACGATGAAAAATTTACGATTGAATGTGCGGCTATATCTTCATTGTCAAAATAAGAAAAGATCGCGTCTTTGTCGCTTGATACCTTGGTTTGCATGGGTAGCTGCGTCAAAGCGATAATCGATGCGACATTGATAATCAGAAAACTCAAAGTAAGAAATATTTTCGAGGGTGGCTTAAGGTAATTCAGCGCATCGCTGAGTATCACGAGCAGGGGTATCCAGAGGAAAATAAAATGATGACCCGCCCAGGTGTTGCGCAAAAATCCAAATATAAATATTGAACATAAATAAGAAAGAGAAAGCAATAATAGTTTAGGACGCGGGTAGGATGATAAAAATTTCGATTTTATGGTAATCCAAAAGACAAAAATTATCCATATGAGAGAGACAATCTCAAATACAATAGTTTGTGGAGATTGCGCATTCAGAACGAAATAATTATGAGCATAAGCCGGCCAGTAGAGGGTATAAAAGCCGAGGTAGCCAAGCCACTCGATGAACGAATGCTTGCTTTCAGCTATGTCCATCAACCAGAAAAGATAATAATGGCCTTGGACGTTAGTTGAAAACAATAGAAACGATAATCCTATAGCCATCGTAACGCCGATAACCACAAGAGCCAGACCGGCTTTATCTAAACTTACAAATAAGTCTTTAAAGTTGTGGTTCTCGATGGCCATGGCAAGACAGAAAAACAAAAGCGAAGGTAAAAGATAGAGGAAAAACGCCTTATCTTCTGTCGCCAGGAGGACAAGCAAGGAAAGGAGTATTGCGTAGCCGTAACGCACAGCGCCGGATGAAAAAATGGCTTTACGAAAAAAGATTGCACAGAGAGGAAAGACAACAAGCGCAAATTTTACTGGTCCGGTATCGTGAATAAACTGAAATCCTAGGGGGAAGAAAGCTAGAAAAAGCGGAAAACTGAATTTTGGATTCTGTGTCATGCGGCTAAGCAGCCAGGCAAATGCAAAAAAGAAGATCAGACCAAACACATATTGCCCTTGCGGCAATCGAAAAAGATAAAATAGTGGCGCATATAAAATTGAATGCAGAGTGCCGGTATAAAATTCCGATCGCCACATGTGGAAGCCAAACGACCCGTAAAGGTCATCCTGGTTCAAACAAGCTTCACGAAATATATTATTGTGGGCAAAGGGATAATCATAACAGGCCAGCATGTGATAAATGCCGGCCTCATCCATGTTCATGGGCACGAAAAAAACTGAATATAGGACTGTTAAAGCAAAGCCAGTCCATCCACCATAAATGAGGAAGCGCTCAACTTCATGATTGCGTTGGACTAGGTTGGGCTGGCTCAAGATGGGGTCTCATAAGGCGGGGTGCTAAAGAGCAAAGCAGCTTCGGCAAGTCTAACTGCGAAGTCAACTCAGCCATTTTAGCAAACGAATTATCCCCATCGGCGCGGCTTGTCGGTGAGCTGAGACGCCCTTGCGATGCCGGATATCCGCTATGTTATCGGTATAGTATTGATAGGCTAACCACAACATATCTTCGTTTTTCAAGGTTGGTTGCCAGCCCAGCTCGGTTTTAATTTTTTCTGTGTCGAATATAAAATCTTCGGCAATCATTTTATATTGATAAGGTCCAAGTGGTGAAAGGCGGAGCCAGTAAGCTAATCGCATTGCCAATAATGTAGCAGTCCTCGGAAGAGCCGCCACTTTTGATCCCGTGGCGGCACGTTGGATGATGTAGTTATAAACCTCATGGAAGGATTTCACATCGTCTGAGCCTACATGAAAGAGATGAGATTTGTTTGACTGGGCACAGCGCCAACAGGCGTCGACTAAGTCTTTGGCATAAATAAACTGATATTTGTTTTTGCCACCACCCACGACCCAAACTTTGCGACCCTCATGGATAAACTCGAACAAAATGGCCAATAAGCCAAGACGACCTTCATCAATGATCGTCGGGCAACGAATGATACCGACATTCAGATCCCTTTTATATTCGGCGAGTATTTTTTCGCTCTCCCATTTAGAACGGCCGTAAATCTCAACCGGTGCTGGTGGCTCATCTTCCTTGACGAGATGGTTAAGAGAATGACCCCATAAACAGTTGCTTGAAGTGAATATCAGCGACCGTGTGCCAAAGCGTTTGGCGCAATCAGCTATAATGCGCGTCCCATCAACATTGCTCGTCCATAATAAGTCTTTATCTTTAACGGCATGAGCCAGTATCGCGGCACAATGATAAACTGTTTCGAAGCGGTGTTTTTCAAACAACTCTTCCATGAGACGGCGATCTCGAATGTCGCCGCGCAAAGAAACAAGCCGCGGATGTGATGCCGTATCCTGGATGAGATCGACGCTGACGATTTCTTGGCCTTTATTGAGGAGGCCGTTTTTGAGGATACCGCCAAAAAAACCAGCACCGCCAGTGACAAGTTGCTTGCTCATAAGCTGAACCTCAAAGAACCGTCAAATGTATTTTACTAAGCACATATACATATGCATAGGCGCATAAATAATATTCTTCAATCATTCAGCCAAGCAGGCTATATGCATTCCCATAAGGATGGAGGGGTGGCCGAGTGGTTGAAGGCGCTCGCCTGGAAAGCGGGTGTACGGCTAAAACCGTACCGTGAGTTCGAATCTCATCCCCTCCGCCAAACTATTGTTTCAGGTTGTGCCCCAGTGCCCCTGAATGTGCTGTTTTCCCAAGCAAATCCTTAGTTTTTCTATCCCATAATGTTCCGGAGTGTTTCCCTGTATCCCGAGATTCTCGGGATACTTTTCGGGATATGAGAACAAGGAGGAAAAACCGGTATCCCAAGACAGTCAAAAAATCATTTTACTACAGGGCGTTAGATGGCCCTGAAAATCCGCATTTCAATTCTAATGTAAACCAATTTTTTGGAGGAACTCATGCTTACAACGAAAGAAATAGACAATGCAAAGCCCGGCAAGAAAGTCTATCGGCTCTTCGATGGCCTTGGGCTTTATGTCGAAATCGCAAGAAATGGCAGCAAATACTGGCGTTTGAAGTATCAATATATGGGCAAGGAAAGGCGGATCGCACTTGGGAAATATCCAGATCTGTCGCTTCTGGAAGCCCGTGAGAAACGGGAACAGGCGCGCAAGCTCTTGGCTCAGAATATCGACCCCATCAACGAGAAGAAGAAACAAAAGCATGATGCCATTCTGAATGCGGCTACGACCTTCGAGGCTGTAGCCCGCGAATGGCATGAGCATAGCAAAGAACAGTGGTCGCCTGGCTATGTAATCGAAACCATGAACCGGCTGGAGCGGGATATTTTCCCCAAGATCGGCAGCAGACCGGTTGCGGATGTCTCGACGCCGGAATTGCTTTTGGTTATGCGAGCCATTGAGAAACGCGGGGCGTATGAGGTCGCGCGTCGCATGCTGCAAATCTGTAATCAGATATTCCGGTTTGCAGTTGTCACCGGACGCACACGCTACAACCCTGCTCCTGACTTGAGGGGCGCATTGCGTCCAGTCAGGCGGGAGCATTTTGCAGCTATCGAGATCAGGGAAATACCCGATTTTCTGCAAACGCTGGAACGCAATGAAGCAAGATTGTTTGTGCAAACCCGGCATGCAATCAAGCTTCTGATGCTGACCTTTGTCCGTACCGGCGAATTGATTGCTGCCAAGTGGGATGAAATCGATTTTGAGGCGGCGGAATGGATCATTCCGGCAGAACGCATGAAAATGCGCCGTCCTCATATTGTGCCGTTGGCAAAGCAGGCAATTGCAATCCTTAAAGACATGAGGGAACTGAACGGAAGACGGGAGTGGGTATTTGCCAGCCAGGCACAGCCACGCCAGCATATGAGCAATGGCACTATCCTGAAGGCTTTGGAGCGCCTTGGCTACAAAGGCCGGATGACAGGTCATGGTTTTAGAGCTTTGGCTATGTCCACCATTAAGGAGAAGCTTGGTTATAGGCATGAGGTCGTTGACCGGCAGTTGGCCCACGCGCCAGCCAACAAGGTGGACGCAGCCTATGACCGCGCCCGCTTCCTTGATGACCGCCGCAAGATGATGCAGGAATGGGCGGATTATCTGGATAAGACCGCCACACACGGCAAAGTCATTCATGTTGACTTTGCCACTGCTGAATAGTGCTTATCCATTGTCTCCCTGGTCTTGAAATAGGCCAGGCAATGGAACCAGCGTTCCGCCTCATCGCGCGCGACGAACGTCAACCGGCCCCGTTTGAACACGGTCAGTCGGTTGGCGCTTATTTCCCGGTACAACGACGTCCGAGAAATCGCGTATTTCTGGCAAAACTCCTTAACCCTATATACTTCCTTATCCATAACTATTCTCCCTCGCTACGGGCACAAAAAAGCCCGCAAGCGCAATGCTTGCAGGCTGAAGAGGCCCAATTGTCAAAAAACTATTACGGCGACGCGAAACCCAAACTGACGTTTGGGCACAAAAAAACCGCTTCAGGAATCTGAGCGGTTCTTCGTCACGCGCCTATCGCAATTCTAGTGAAAACTATGCCAGAAAATGTCTATTTTGTTTACTGAATTATTTTTCAAAGCAGCACTTTATTTTGTCCACCGTAAAGGAAAAATTAATCCGATTGTAAAAATTGGCCCAGCGCTATTTCTTTGTGATCGCCGCTACACGAGGGGTGCACGGGGCAAAGCCCCTGCCATGGATCGTTTAACGTGTTTAACAACGTTAAACGATCCACTCCTTGCGGAGCCTGCGAACGAGACTTGACCGACCGATGCGTCGCAAAAGCCGCAAGGCGTGGGTTGGGGCCAATGGCATCCGACCCGCTTGCGCTTCGCGCAAGGCGCGTGCATGTAATACATGCACCCTCGGCAGGGCTGACGCCCATGCACCCATCAAAAGTTATGGTAAATATTTATGACCAAATCTGGGACAATGGGGAACACGCCAAATGAGCGCTGATGCGTTTTTACAAACAGCATCGTCGCTGCGCCATCGTGACAAGAAATCTTCTGCAGGATTAATTTTATGGCCATGTTTTTTGTTCGGCAAGCTTAGGGGGCCCTTGGCCGCGAGCCCTGCGCCAAAGACGCGTGTGCACGTTCTCAGTACGTCGAAGACGTGGTCATATTCGTTGCCGGAGGGCAGCGGCTAATGCTGAAAGCAATAGTTGCAGCGCATTACGCCAGCAATGCTGCACGTGCCTCCTGTAGATTATCTGATGATATAAAGTTATGTTCCCCGGTGTGGAAGAAGTCTCTGTGAGATGCGAGCAGCTATACTAATCCGGGGATTTCTCGAATTTCCGGCTCCGCTAAGACGAGCCGCAAGAATATCGACGAGCTGCCCCCTATTTGGATTTGTTAAAAGCCTTTCCATATCGGATTCATTAATTAAAACTATAACATAATCGCGGCCTATGAAAGCGCTGCTAAACAGTCGCTCGCCTAGAGCATTGTTGAATTCACGCGCGACGCTGGGCCGAACTATTTCCCCTACAGTCCACTTTTGAGGAAATGCAAATTCGTATGTGACGGGCCGGTTCTCTTTATCGGTGTATTGAAATCTACGAATTCTGCTTTCATCAACGATTCCCATAATTTCAGCTAGCGAATGACGATATCTAAAGGCATAGCTAGACAGGTGTATGACTGGTGCTAGTGCTTCAACAAGCGCTTGCGTCGCAGCTTCGTTAAGTTGGCGTATGATCCGCACAGGAATATTGATGGCAGGCTCGTGAAATAAGCCGTTGTAAGTAACGCCTTCGCTACTGCCCGTAAATTTCTCGATAACCTGCCTGATCCGTTCGGTTCCAGCAATCGTTTCTCGGTCTAAGAGTAAACCGAGGGGAAATTTTACCTTTTCTTCCCCACCTTCTCGATAAATTCTATGGGGAAGCATTCCTGCAAGCCTCTGGAAGCGTTCCAAATAAGATTTTCCAGGAACCGCTAAAAAGCCATGGTCAGTCGCGTCGCCAGTCACGGTAATTGCTCCTCAGTAAAAAATAAACAAAGTATCGCCGTCGCTACTTTACCCGAAACTGCCCATGTTGGCTGTATTCGTTTTACTTTCGTTACTACCTGGCTGACCCATATAAGAATCTTTTGTCATATTTCTCGCCCCACAATAATTTTAACCATGATTTGTACATAGATGGCCAGTATAAGTTGCTTGGTTCACCCGCCTTATCCAGTGGATTTCAGGCTTTCAATTTATTAACCTTTTTCCACTTACATTCTGTGTCTATCTGGTACAAGGATTGTCATGTCAGACACCAATCCAAATACATCGGCCACAGGGATTTCCAAGCTTCTTCTCACTGAAGCTGAAATAAAAAAGAATCTCAAACAAGCATATGCCTCGTTTAAAGAAAAGAAATATGCCGAAGCAGTATCAATATACGAGCAGTTTCTTGAACATTGTGATGCTAGCGATTTAACGACGCTAGCCGATATATATTCCGAAAAGCGCGAAGGTATAAAACAAGACCTTGCTAAATCTCACGCCTGTTATCTTAAGGCTGCCGAAAAAGGCAACGTCTATAGCAAAGTGAAAGTCGCCATAAATATTTTGAAGGGCATTGGTATTGACAAGAATATCCAGAAGGGAATGGATATGCTTATTAAAGCTGCAACAGAAAACGATTCAGATTGGGCGCAATTCCAAGTTGGATTTACGTATTATTATGGGAATGAATCAATAAAGAAGGACTATGCACAATCGCTACACTGGTTTCAGCTGGCGGCTCAAAAGAATGATAAATTTTCATTATATCATTTGGGATTGCAGTATGAGTTTGGTTATGGCGTCGAGAAAGATGTTCATGCCGCCTATGACTATTATTCAAAAGCGCTGCGCTATGGATATGAGCAAGCTAAAGAAAAAATAAATCAAATCGAAAAGGAACTATGGCCCAAATTTACATTTGCTCTGCTTAATTGTGATAAAGATATAGTTACGTTAACGGACAGAATAACATCCGCGAGAACCCTAAAAATATCCTTGTTAATCTCAGGTCCAAAAGGTTCAGGTAAAAAGGCTTATGCAGAATATTTGGCAAGTCGATTAAGCTTAAATGCTGAGACACGGGATGTCTTGGATTTTGTGGGACCTCTTAAAGAGGTAATTGGCAATATTCAATTTGCCTTTAGGCGAGCTACCGAACAACGGCAAATACTTATTTTTGAAAAGATCGATCATCTTCTTTCTGACAAGACGGGTAATGTGCGCGATAACCGGGCCGTTATTGCAGAGCTGAAGTCAAATCTGAAGAATTTTCCATTCCCATTTATTTATCTTCTCGAAGATGAAAGCGAGCTATCCCCTGATATACGCGATGACTTTATGATTTGTATACAGTTTAATTACTTAAACAGAAAACAAAACCAAGAAGCGTTTCGGTTGTTCTTTATGCGCGACGCTCCGCGTGAACTTTCTTCGATAGGAGCTCTTACTCCGCAGGATTATAAACAGGTTAAACAAAACCTTTTTGCAATTGGTGAAGAAAATAATGATGCAGAACTAATCAATGGCTTACGAATTATTTCACAGAAGAAAACTAATTCCATTATCCAATATGAAGGTACCAACAATTTTGATCCTGAGTTGGTTAATGCTGATATAAATATTCGTGATCTTACCGAGAGGCTAAAGCATCAAGAGGGCGACCCATCCTTTTCAATGTTGCTCTATGGAGCGCCCGGCGCAGGTAAAAGTGAATATTTGCGTTATCTAGCCGAGCAATTAGGAATTGAGATTATTGTTAAACGAGCGTCTGACGTTCTCAGCAAGTGGATTGGGGAATCCGAAAAAAACATAGCGCAGGCATTTAAAGAAGCTGCTGTCCGCAAGGCTTTCCTCGTGTTTGATGAAGCTGATGGTCTGCTAGCTCAAAGAGGTAGCGGAGATTTACAGCCATTACAAAATCGGCAAGTGAATGAGATGCTGACCTGGATGGAGACGTATAAATACCCCTTCGCTTGCACAACTAATCTAATTGATAATATCGATAGGGCGGCGTTAAGGCGTTTTGTTTTTAAAATCCAATTTAATTTCCTATCAAAAGAACAGATCAAAAAAGCGTTCAAGGTGTTTTTTAACCGAGAAGCTCCAGAAAGACTAGACATCATTGGCGGTTTGATGCCAAGTGATTTTGCCGTAGTGAAGAAAAAGGCGAAGATTTTTGGAGAGCTATTTGATGATAATAGGCTCATAGAGCTGCTGACTGAAGAAGCTAAGAAAAAATCACGCTCTGCTATCAGCTACATTCAGAAAGACAGCGTATCTTTCAATCCTAAACTCATTAATCCGGACACTGACTTGGGTGAAATCGAGCAACGTTTGTTGCTTCCCGATGCCAAGAAGAATTTCTCTTTTTTATTTTACGGTCCTCCAGGCACCGGTAAAAGTAACTATTTGCGCTACTTAGCTGCTCAAATGGGCATAGAATTCATTCAAAAACGGGCTTCAGACTTATTGAACAAGTGGCTTGGGGAAAGCGAGAAAGCCATTGCAGAAGCCTTCAATGAAGCAGAAGAACGTAAAGCGTTTTTGGTCTTCGATGAGGCGGATAGTTTATTAGCATCTAGAAAAAATGCTTCGCATAGCTGGCAGATCAGTCAAGTCAACGAGATGCTCACATGGATGGAAAGACATTCCTATCCTTTCGCCTGCACTACGAATTTACTCAGTCAAATTGATGAAGCGGCGATGCGTAGGTTTACGTTCAAAGTTAAGTTCGATTTTCTGAACCAAGAACAAGTTGTTGAAGCTTTCCGTGCATTCCTTAATATGGGTGTTCCCAACGATTTTATTGGCGTTAAAATATTGACACCGGCAATATTCGCGAGCGTCCAAAAGAAGATGGAACTTTTTGGAATGGTCGGTGATAACGATAAGGCTATTAGTCTAATTAAGGATGAACTGAAAATCTCTGGTTATCGTGAACCTGAGAAGATTAGTGATATTGTGTTAGAAATCCCAGCAATCCAACTTTCAACGACCCCCCTATCCGAAGGAACATCTGCGTTGCAAGCAGCTGTTGTCACAATCAAGTTTGATGATGGGCATGGCAGCGGTTACTTTATTGCGAAAGACGGATATTTATTAACCAACTATCATGTAGTGCGCGATAATAAGTTTGTAACAGTGAAACTAACAACAGGCCGTCATCTTCCTGGCGAGGTGCTGCGAACAAACGCGGAAAGAGATATCGCCTTAGTTAAGGTGAATGAAACAAATATGGCAGCCTTGCCGTTATTGCTGAATTCTCCTGAAATCGGCACGGAAGTCTATGCTGTAGGGACACCCATAGATGAAAAATATTCAACAACCATTACGAAGGGCATCATCAGTGCTTACCGATCAGAAGATAATTTGACGTATATTCAAAGCGATGTTTCGACACAACCAGGCAGCAGTGGGGGGCCAATAGTAGATAAATTTGGT
>JABDFY010000034.1 GCA_013286365.1 Alphaproteobacteria bacterium | reverse complement strand
AGTCAGTCATTGGCGGCTATATTGTCGGGACAGGTTGAATTTGCTAACCCAACCGCTTGAGATTGGCATCTATTTGCTGCAGGTTAATCATGAAAAACCCGAATTTATCAGAGCTTGAATTTTCTCGACCATTGTCGGTTGATAAGATTCCTTCCGGTGGTCTCGAAGACAAACTCGAGGCCAATGAAACTGAGCGTCGGCGGCTAACCGAACGTTTTGGTTTGCTTGAGCTGTCCAAATTACTGGCTGAGCTCTCAATCCAATATGTGCGTGCCGAGCATATGGTTGCAGTGCAAGGTGTTATGACAGCAGAGGTTGTGCAGCAGTGTGTTGTGACGTTGGAGCCGCTGGCTACGCTGATTAAGGAAGAAATTGATGTTCTGTTTGCGCTACCTGAGCTGATTAAGGATGGAGCAGGCGCCCCTGAAATTGAAACAGAAGGGCAGCAAGAATTGGAGCCCATTATTAATGGTGTTATTGATTTGGGTGAGTTGGTGGCCCAGCATCTCGGTGTGGCTCTTGATCCGTATCCGCGTAAACCGGGTCTTGCCTACGTCGAGGCTAAATACGGCGACGATGCTGAAGTGGTCAACCCCTTCGCAAAATTAGCGGATCTTGGAAAGAAACCGACTAAATGAGCTGTTTCATTTTGTCTAATGGCGCCGATCTTGCGGCAATTGCGTATTGCCCCCAATTGGCCATTTTTGGTCCTAGGGAAGGCCCAAAAAGCTAAGGGAAGAAAGCTAATTGCGAAAATGGGCTTTTCCCCTTGCATTTTTTGGCCATTTGCCTAGAAAGGCGGGGATTGTGCGGTGATTATTAACGCAACGCCGCCTGCCCTATATTCCGAGAGAGTGCTATGGCTGTACCCAAAAGAAAGACTTCCAAATCCGTGCGCAATATGCGCCGCTCACACCATGCGCTGAAGGCCAAAACCTCCGTTGAATGCTCCAACTGTGGCGAACCGAAGCTGCCACACCATGTTTGCGCAGCTTGCGGTCATTATGATGGCCGAGCGACCGTCAAATCAAAGACCGCTGTATAATTCGATACCACTGGCAGTGGTTTTAAATCATGACAACTGATACCGTTATCGCACTTGATGCGATGGGCGGTGATCGCGCCCCTGAAATTGTTGTTTCCGGAGCCGCATTAGCGCTCGAGCGATATCCGAAATTAAAATATTTGTTTTACGGTGATGAAGCTCAGATCAAGCCAATTTTAGATCTGCACCCAGGCTTAGCTAAAGCGAGCGACATACACCACACTCCCGATATCATCACAAGTGACATGAAACCATCGCTTGCCTTACGTCAGGGGCGGCGATCAAGTATGCGTTTGGCGCTGAATGCTGTGGCACAGCGCGAAGCTGGCAGTGTCGTTTCTGCCGGAAACACGGGCGCCTTGATGGCGATGGCAAAGTTTGTCCTTAAGACATTGCCGGGCATCGATCGGCCGGCCATCGCGACCATTATGCCAACGCAGGTTGGCGAAAGTGTGATCCTCGATCTTGGTGCGAATGTAGAATGCGACGCCGAAAATTTAGTTCAGTTTGCTTTGATGGGCGCTATATTTTGCCGCACGGTACTGGGCATAAAGGATCCAACTATTGGATTGCTAAATATTGGTACTGAAGAACTCAAAGGGCATGACGAAGTTCGCATGGCGGCCACAATTTTGCGTGAGCGACCAATACCCGGTAGCTTCTATGGATTTGTCGAAGGCAATGATATTGCTCTCGGCACAGTCGATGTTGTTGTAACAGATGGCTTCACCGGTAATATCGTTCTAAAGACTGTTGAAGGAACGGCTAAGCTTATGGTGCATTTCCTGCGTCACAGTTTTGCTGCCTCGCTTTCTGCCCGGCTTGGGTATCTTTTGGCGCGTGGCGCCATGCAAAAACTTAAATTGCGCACGGATCCCCGTCGTTATAATGGCGCAATGTTTCTTGGTCTGCAGGGGGTATGCGTCAAAAGCCATGGCGGTACAGATCATGAGGGGTTTGCCAATGCCATTGGCGTCGCGCATGATCTTATGACGCGCCATCTCAATGATCGCATTCATGAAGAATTATCTCGCCAATATGGGGTCGTTGAACCCTTGACTATTCAGCCAGCGATTTTGACCGACGAGGTCGAATGATCCGGCGTTCGGTCGTTCTTGGGTGTGGCGGATATCTGCCCAAAAAAATCGTTACCAATGACGATTTGGCAAAACTAGTTGAGACTTCGGACGAATGGATTGTGAAACGCACGGGCATTAAGGCGCGCCATATTGCTGGGCCCGATGAAACGACGTCTGAAATGGCCTTGGCTGCTGCTCGAGCTGCCTTGGCCGATGCCAAAATCGAGGCAAAGACCGTTGATCTGATTGTCATAGCTACAACGACACCAGATAATACCTTCCCTGCGACAGCGGCTAAAGTTCAGGCAAAACTTGGTCTGGAGAGAGGCTTTGCCTTTGATGTGCAGGCCGTATGTTCGGGGTTTGTCTATGCACTTGCCGTTGCCGATAATTTTATTCGCCTTGGGCAAGCGAGAACAGCGTTAGTTATTGGTGCCGAAACATTTTCTCGTCTACTTGATTGGAATGATCGCGTGACATGTGTCTTGTTTGGTGATGGCGCGGGGGCTTTAGTATTGGGTGTAGAAGAGGGAAGAGGAGATAAATCAGACCGTGGAATACTATCGACCCATCTTCACTCGGATGGGCGCTACTATGATATGCTCCGCACCGAAGGCGGACCTGGTACTACGGGCGCATCAGGCCATGTACAAATGGAAGGCAAAGAAGTTTTTCGCCATGCAGTCGTGCGGTTGGCCGAAGTAGTTGATGAGGCGCTTGCTGCCAATGACATGAAGCCAGAAGAAATCGATTGGCTCGTACCACATCAGGCCAATCAGCGTATTATTGATGGAACAGCAAAAAAACTTAATATGGCATCTGAACGGGTTGTCACGACTATCGCAGAACACGCTAATACTTCTGCCGCTTCGATACCTCTTGCGCTTGCTGTCGCTGTTAAGGATGGTCGTATCAAACGAGGTCAGATTGTGTTGCTTGACGCTATGGGCGGCGGCTTCACTTGGGGTGCCGCGCTTATCAGGTGGTGATGCTGGGAGACAAGCGCCCAACATAAGGACGAATCAGGCGGTACAGCAAAGAAAAAATCGTCTTTCAAATCAAATAATTAGTTTGTGTGCAAAGGTGATTTGGCTCTAAGCATGCGGCAAGATTTTTTATCTGGGGTGTATAATGAGCGATGCCACCGTATCCAGATTTTTCCCCGTAGAGCAGCAGTTCTCAGTTGTAGAACCCGGTATGAGTGGTGGAGCTCGCAATCTTGATGAGTTGCTAACTCTAGCCGCTAGCGCCCCGTCCGAATCTGAAACGGCTACTGCCCTGCTCAGAGAAGCAGTAATTTTGGTGGCGAAAGGCGAAGTTTTCTCGGTGCTCTCATTGCATAGACGTCTATTTGACACGGTATTACAGCAAGATAAATTTGCCCCATTCACCGCGTGTATTCTTTTGCATTTTATAGATAGCGTGCCACTCGTAACTCAATGGGCAAAAGAGAATAATAACGGCGTTAGCAAACCTATTATAGGGAGCTTAAGAAGACGGATGTATGAGGCACGAGGTGATCTTATCCCGAATCTTTGGTATTGGTTAAGTGATACAATTTGGCGACGCCCCCACAGAACTGATGCAGATAGTCACCTTGCTGGTTATTTTAAAAGCTTTCTTACCCCTGAAACGGTGAATCTCTTACGAGAGAAAGGTGAGCTAAGAAAACGAGAAATGGGAAAAGAAACAAGCTGTGCAGTCACATACGACGAACGGGAGCTTGACCCAGCTAAAACGGGTGTCGAGGGAGGCCCCAGCATGTCTCGGGTGGCAACTTTTGAGAATGGTGGTCGGATAACAATTTTGGAAGGGAACAAAATCACAAGAAGAGATCCACATACCGGTGTTATTACGTGTCAGCTACTACGAGGGCCACAACCCGATGAACTCCTTGAACTGGAAGCATCATTTCAACCGAATGTACCTCTGGAAAAAAGATTTGGCTTTAGGGCGGGAATAGCAGCAGCTACTATTGCGGATTCAGCGTTCTCTTGGCTATGTTCTGCTTCTGCACAATTTGGTTAACGTTTAATTCCTCACCATCCTTGGTCGATTCTGGCGCGTTCATCCTCCCTCTAAGCCATCATTCCTAACCCTGTGCATTCCCTTTGACGAGCTTGATCAAGCGTATTAGGCTTTAGACTCAAGTAGAGACAGGAGCGTCCTGCCAATGACCGACAATACTGTAACCCGTGCCCAATTAGCTGAAGCCGTTTATCAGGAAGTGGGCCTGTCGCGGAACGACTCTGCACAATTAGTCGATGTTATATTAGAAGAAATCAGCCAGGCCTTGATCCGCGATGAGATGGTAAAATTATCGTCTTTTGGTAGCTTCCAAGTACGTAGTAAGGGGAAACGTGTTGGGCGCAACCCAAAAACTGGAGAAGAAGTTCCCATATTGCCGCGCCGCGTATTAGTATTTCGTGCAAGTCATGTACTGAAAGACAAAATCAATCGTGCCCTTACTGGCGCACAGAAAGGTGAGGCATGAGCACTAATTTTTCGCAGGATCAAAATACCTTGCCGGCAGCTAATCCCGCTGGTTTGTCCCCGACGCGATCCGCAGAAATGAAGGCTCCAGGCGCTTTCCGTACCATAAGTGAGGTAGCGGCAGATTTATCCATTCCTCAGCATGTCCTTCGGTTTTGGGAAAGCAAGTTCCAACAAATTCGTCCACTTAAACGTGGTGGAGGTAGACGCTACTATCGACCAGAAGATGTGCAGCTACTCACGAGTATTAAAGAACTTCTCTACAGTCAGGGTCTTACCATTCGCGGCGTTCAAAAATTGTTGCGGGAAGGGGGGCGATCACCACTTGCTCGTACGGTTGCGGTGGAGCTTCCGTCTTCGATAACCTCGCTTAGTACGCCTTCGTCGCAACAGATGCCGCGCGGTCTTTCTGCTGAAAAGCGACGTGATGTTGAGGCCGTACTTAACGAACTTAAGTCACTCCGCGAGTTATTACGCCAAAGCGGTATATAAGTTGCCATAACTATCACTAGCCCCTATAGTCCGGCGCCTTCAATGTCGGGATGTAGCGCAGCCTGGTAGCGCATCAGTCTGGGGGACTGGGGGTCGCAAGTTCAAATCTTGTCATCCCGACCATTAAATCAATGAGTTAGACCAATTCCCTTTTTCCCCGTCAGGGACTCTGTAAGGGACTCCGTCAAAAAATTCACCAAAAAGCAGTTTTCAGTTTTAGCATTTCCAATGAGTTACTGGGCGCGCATCAGTCCCAAGGGACTGATGGTTGAGGGTTCAAATCCTCGGCATTGGTGTTTCACGAGCCACCACTTAATCCATGAGCTTAGATAATACCTCGGTTTTATGGACGGCTATTCATGGTTAAGGACGAAAAATTGCAAGGTTTTGGCACTTGCTTCTTGTCCAGGTTTTAGCTTCATTAGATTGGGTAACGCGTTAGTCACTTGATATATTTTTGAATTTTTATTGAGGCTTCCTATGCCAAACCATGATTATCGGCCTTCGCAGGATGTACCTGACGACGAGCATGGGCTTTCCCTGCTACAGCACATATTAGGGCTATGTTCTGTAACAATGTTGCGACGACTGGTTAGATTCAAAAAAGTATTTTTATTAAACGCGTTTTGATCGAGGATATTTATGTTGTCAGTGCTTAATCGTTGGTTTTGGAAAGGGTATCTTGACGGAAGCCCGCGAGCATCATACGTCGCACTAGCTGAATCCATAGCGTTCAATTTAGCTTTTTTTGCAGAATTCGCCAGAGGACACGGTGTATTAGGGCAATTATATATGTATATAGGGGGGATACAAGCCGTTAGCGCCGCTTATAACAATGTGGTCTTCATCGAACGCCAGAACAATACAAAACTTTCATCGCAGCACAAGATGTACATAACCATACGTCGAGCGCCATTGTATTTGGCAGCAAGTTTTTTGGCACCACCACAACTATGAATATATATAACCAGCTCATGCATCCAGACGCAACCAACCAGCCCGCACAACACCAGCCCCGGCGCCCTGATAATAGCCTTAATCTCGATCCCGCTGGCGATGGCACGATATGCATCACGAGGGATAAAATTAATCAGCAAAAAGTGAGATGCGGATAATCAGACCGTTAAGCTCATGCGGTAGAAAGATAAATTTATGGCAAAAAACCCGTTATTTACCGATGCAGAATGGAGCTTCGATTTATTAGAACGCGCCCATGACGCGATTGAAGAGATTGCTCGTAAAGAGTTAGGCCTCGATCCCTATCCCGTGCAGTTGGAAGTTGTCAATTACGAACAAATGCTTGATACGCGGGCTTCAATAGGCATGCCGCAGATATACCCTCATTGGAGCTTTGGCAAACATTTTGCCAGGTCTTTACATGAATACGAGGCGGGGATGCGGGGATTGCCCTACGAAGTGATCATAAATTCGGATCCGAGTATTTGCTACGTCATGGAAGAAAACACCATGACGATGCAAACTCTTGTTCTGGCTCATGCGGCCTTCGGACATGCGCATTTTTTTAGACACAATGAACAGTTTATTCAATGGACCGACGCCAAAAGTGTTTCTGATTACTTTGCTTTTGCAAAAAGATACGTGGCGCGTTGTGAAGAGGCGCATGGAGAAGCACGAGTGGAGGCCGTCCTTGACGCCGCGCACGCACTTTGGAATCAAGGCATAACTCGCTATGTCCGCAAACCTATGCGTAATATGCACGATGAAGAGGATTTACAAAGACTGAACCCAATATTTCTACCCACAAAGCCAGACCAAAATGATGAATGAAGGCTGCGCGACCTTCGTGCACTATGAAGTTATGACGCGCCTTCACGAAAAAGGCTTAATTACCGACGGTTCATATCTTGAATTTCTGCAAAGCCATACTTCCGTTGCGCTTCAGCCAAATTTTAATGATCCGCGTTTTAATGGTGGTTTCAATCCTTACGCCCTCGGCTATGAAATGATGCATGATATCAAGCGTATCTGCACCAATCCAACAGACGAAGATCGAGAATGGTTTCGCGAGTTTGCCGGTAATAGAGATCCCTACGGAACTCTTCGCGATGCATGGGCAAATTACAGGGATGAAAGCTTTGTATTGCAATTTCTTAGCCCAGCCCTCATGCGCAAATTTCGCTTATTCAAAGTCCATGACGATAGCAACATCCCTGACATGCGGGTGACCGCTATACACAACGAACATGGTTTCAGAGACATAAGAAGCACATTGGCGGAGTGTTACGATTTTTCTGCAAACACGCCGAACATCCAGGTCGTCGCAGCCGACGTGTTTGGAACTCGTAAGCTGACTTTGCAAGATGAAGTGCGCGGTCGTGTCTTGCTTGAAGAAAAATCAGCCGGCTTCGTTTTGCAGCATCTCGCAAATTTATGGGGGTATGATGTGGAGTTGCAGGCGGTTGAAACAAAGCCCGATTCATCGGTGATAGTACTTAAAACCTATACCGCCAAGCCGACGAGTCCGAATCCCATGGAAAAATCTGGCCATGTAGGCGCGCTGATTTATCACATATAAGCTTTTGAAGATATTAACCCAGTCTAACCTAAGTTGTTTTTTATTAACCATAGCCTTGGAAACTGATAATGGACATATGGAAAGGTTTCTGCGTGCGATCAGGTTTAAAGCCGGTTTTCATGGCTGGCCTTTCGGTTAAATCGACAGGCATTCTCCGACGAAACATAGTTATTCCAACTCGCAAACCCCCGAATTGACATACATCAAAGATGTTCAGGCCCCCAAAGCTTACTCTGGCGCTCCTCGACTAACTATAGTGGTACCGGCTCAGATGAACCCCCCAAAGAATGCTGCAAAACAAATTAGCCAGAACCCCGATTATTCTCTGGGCTCTCTGAAGGGCTCGTTGCTATTTGCCAATCTTCCCGATGAAGAAATTGCCCACTTTCAAAATGCCGCACGACCCCATACTTACAAAAAAGATAAGATTTTATATCTTCAGGCAGAGCCTGCAGTAAATTTTTACATGATTTGCAGTGGATGGATAAAGTTATTTCACACACTGCCAGAAGGCGAAGAGGTCATTGTTGACATGCTCACGACTGGCCACATCGTGGGCGAAAGCGCCATTTTTGATCATGGCTGCTATACCAGCAGCGCCCAAGTTGTGAGTGCCGTACATCTGCTCAGCATTCCGTTGAAAGTGCTTAAGGAACGAATAAACCTGGGCACAAAACTGGCGTTCAATATGCTCACATCCATGTCCCAGCACCATAGGCGTCACTATGGCGCGATAGCGCTTAATGCCCTGCAGAATGCCCCCCAACGGATCGGGTGCTTTTTCTTAAGCCTGTGCCCTGAAGACAAAACAAAAGCTGCCGTTTTTCATTTACCCTATGATAAAGCGCTGGTTGCTAAAACGCTTGGCATGAATAACGCTACTTTCTCCCGTGCGTTGAACATATTGAGACAAAAAACAGATATTCGCATTGAAGGTGACCGCGTCGAGATTGACCAAGTGCTGCGGCTGGTAAAATTCGTCTATGGCGATCTTTCCGTGAAATACTTGCCCGCTACAATGTGAGCTGTATAAAAAGGTCGTTAGCAGTTGGTGAATAAATCACCCACGCGATTTTTGATGAGTAACATTTTGATGGCGATCCGCGTCTTGGCTGCGCGTTTCATCAGGAGAGATTCCTGCTTCCGCAAGCATTTTTTCCTCTAAGTTTATCCTCGCGTGCTTACTAAGCTTTTTTTGAGTAGGCATTTGAGGCCGCAAATCTTTCATAGTTGTCATGGTTAGACTCCTGTTTTGATAAATAAAAGACACCCAAATGGGACCGAGCAAGGCCGGAATGAGTACGATTACAAAGACTGTTCCCAACCCAAGCCAAGAGCATACGCAGAGTTATGGGCTTGATTAAGGCAGAACAAATCGCAATAGGATAATCGTACGCCAAATTCAAAGAAACGGAGACTTTAATGGCACTTTTTTAGCTGGCGCTTAATCAGCCAAGTATTAACCGGAAAAGCTGCAATGTAACCAGCCGGTACGGCAACGGCGAGGGCTTCCCAAAACAGTACATTTGTAATAGAGCCTGTACGTACGCCGCCCATGTGATAATCAACCCCGTTCATAATCAACTCCATCACGCCGATTGAAATAACTTCACCAACCCAAACTGCTTGAAAAGCTAAATTAAACTTAAGACCAGTGCTCTGCATTAGAGGGAATATTGTGAGCGAAAATCCACTAATATAAGCCAGCAATGTACTTAGTCCCATAGAAGTGTAGGGATGTAAATCAAGACTGACGCCTATAGCTAAACCTATTACTTCACCTATGACGCAACCCGTCAGACAATGAAGTGTCGCATGCGCTGCGGTGCGTAATAAAAATTTATCAGGGCTGCTTTGCTCTTTATTGGCATATTGTTCATTGGCGGAGCAGCAATCATGTGTAGCATTTTTGGTTTTGTGTTCCATCAACCCTCTAGTAGGTAATGTTATTTCTCATCCCAACCAACCGGTGGTTCCGCAAAGTACTTTGCAATTCTTAGCCTAGCATAGGCAGTAAAATCTCACAGTATTCTAACATCGCCTATAAAATTCGTTCTCATATTATCTGTTTTGTAGACGCCCTTCGCAGGCAATTGACTAATGTCAAAACCAAACCACGAAATCGGCATAAAACATCATCTTGCGCCATAATACGAAGTCTTACGTAAGCGCACATTGCGCTCATCGGATATGTTCAACTCAACGAGGTCACCAATGAGCAACGCTGCGCAGGCAATTACTTTCCCAAAGACAGCAAGCCCAAATACTGCAAGTCCGAAAGCTGCTGAGACGACCGCGAAGTCAGGCACGCCAAAACTTGACGCGAACCAGATTTACGATTTGCGGACGGCGCTCGCATTTCTTGAGCAAATTGAGGGCGAGCTTATCTCAACAAATGAGCCGGTTGATCCGGTGGCCGAACTTTGCGGCGTGTATCGATACGTTGGAGCCCATGGCACGGTCATGCGCCCGACACGCCTTGGCCCGGCAATGATGTTCAACAAAGTGAAGGGTTATGATGATGTGCGGGTAGTTATCGGCGTTCTCTGCAAGCGCGAGCGCGTCGCTAAATTGCTTGGTACGACTGCGGGGAAACTCGGCCATCGGTTACGCGACGCGGTGAGGAATCCAATTCAACCTGTGATGGTTTCTGCAGAGAAGGCGGCCTGTCAGGAAGTGGTGCATCTGGCCACTGAAAAAGGATTCGACATCGGCAAAATACTGCCAGCACCAACAAATACGCCTGAGGATGCCGGGCCTTATTTCACAATGGCACATTGCTATGCGACCGATCCGGAAACTGGCATGTCGGACGTTACTATCCACCGTTTGTGTATTCAGAGCCCTAATACGCTCTCAATGTATTTCGCTCCGGGGCGCCATATCGACATGTTCCGCAAGAAAGCGGAAGCTGCTGGTAAATCTCTGGCGATCTCAATAAATATCGGCGTTGATCCAGCCATTCCCATGGGTGCCTGTTTCGAGCCACCGACGACACCGCTTGGTTTCGACGAACTTTCCATTGCCGGTAGTCTTCGTGGCCGTGCAATTGAGTTGGTTCCATGCAAGTCCAATGGTGCTAAAGCCATCGCGCATGCTGAAATTGTCATTGAAGGTGAGTTGCTTCCTAATGTTCGCGTGGATGAAGACCAACACACCCATACCGGCAAAGCCATGCCGGAATTTCCGGGATATACCGGAGATTCTCAGAATGTTCCTGTGATCAAAGTGACAGCCATAACGCACCGCAAACACCCCATTTTGCAAACGGTTATCGGTCCCAGCGAAGAACATGTGAATATGGCGGGCATTGCGACAGAAGCGAGTATTTTGACGCTAGTTGAAAACGCTATGCCGGGATTTTTGTTGAACGTCTACCAGCATCCTTCAGGCGGTGGAAAATTCCTGTCCGTGATGCAAGTAAAGAAAACCATCCCGAGCGATGAAGGACGGCAAAGACAGGCAGCACTTCTGGCTTTCTCTGCGTTTATTGAACTCAAACATGTAATCCTCGTCGATGAAGATGTTGACATCTTTGACACGGATGACGTGCTTTGGGCGATGCAGACGCGCTATCAGGGGGATCGAAGCACCGTTTTCATTCCCGGGGTACGCCAGCACCCGCTGGATCCATCGGCACGACCGGAATTCGATCCCTCGATCCGTGCGCCCGGTATCTCCTGCAAGACAATTTTTGATTGTACTGTTCCGTTTGACCTGAAGAAGCATTTCGAGCGTTGCAAGTTTATGGAGGTTGACGTTACGCGCTTCATTCCTGGCTTCGTGAAGTAGATGGGAATCATAACAAAGCGTCGGATGGTCGTGGCCATTTCTGGCGCGAGCGGCGTTTTGTACGGCGTCAAAACTTTGCAACTACTGCGCGAACTGAATGTAGAAACACATCTTGTTGTTTCCAAAGCAGGCCATCTCACCAGGAGCCACGAGACTGATTTGGGCCGGGAAGAACTCGAAGCACTGGCCGATGTCAGCTATCCTATCAATGATGTTGGCGCGGCTTTGTCGAGTGGTTCCTTCAGCACGATGGGAATGATCATTGCACCTTGTTCAATGCGCACGCTTGCTGCCATCGCCACGGGGGTTTCGGAGAGCTTGCTTACGAGGGCAGCGGACGTAACGCTCAAGGAACGGCGCAGGCTTGTGCTAATGATCCGCGAGACGCCGCTGCACTTGCTACATCTTCGCAATATGCAGGCGGTCACAGAATGTGGCGCGATTATTTTTCCACCCGTTCCAGCATTTTATACGCGACCAAAGAGTTTAGACGATATCGTTACACATAGTGTCGTTCGTGCCCTCGATCTTTTCGGATTGGATGCCAAGAGCATCCCGCGCTGGGGTGAAACCATCAAGCTTTGCGAACAAGAGAGAGTTGACGCATGATTATCGGCCCCATTGTCAATGGTACAGGCGTTCTCATTGGTGGGCTTGCGGGAGCGTTTTTTGCAAAGCGTATTCCGGAACGGCTGCGCACGGCTTTGCCGCTGACCTTCGGGGTCGCGTCTATGGGGCTTGGCATCGCTTACATCGTGCAGGTAAAGCAGATTCCGGCGGTCGTTCTCTCACTTATTCTGGGATCGCTGATAGGCGAACTCATTTATCTGGAAAAAGGAATTGCATGGCTCGGCAGTAAAATGCGGGCCTTCGTCGAGCGGATTATACCGTCCAAGACTCATGAGGGCCTCTCACAAGAGGATTTCTTGAGGCAATTTGTTGCCATTTTGGTTCTTTTTTGTGCTAGCGGAACAGGCATTTTCGGCGCGCTCACAAACGGGATGACGGGAGACCCGACGATCCTCTTTGCCAAAACAATACTCGATCTTTTCACTGCCGCTATCTTCGCAACGGCTCTGGGCTACGCAGTTGCAATGATCTGCATTCCCCAATTTGCCATTCAGATGAGTCTCGCGCTTGGCGCAACTTTTCTTATGCCACTCACAACACCTATGATGATCGCCGATTTTTCGGCTGTCGGCGGCCTCATTATGCTGGCGACTGGTTTCCGCATCTGCGGGATCAAAATTTTCCCGGTCGCAAATTTTCTACCCGCCCTCGTTCTAGCAATGCCGATCTCTTATCTTTGGACGATGTATGCACCTAAATGACCACTATTACGTAAGTTTTTTTCACAACCAGACGGAGTAAATCCAATGACAGAGCAAAAAGAGACCTACAAAAAACCGATGGAAGCAAACGAATTGGCACCCGGCCTTGTTCAATATCTGGACGGCTCAAAGCTCAGCGAACGGATAGGCGAAGCCATCCGTGTTACAACGGTTGATGAAGATGGTTGGCCGCACGCCGCGATGCTTAGTGTCGGCGAAATACTGGCCAAAGACCGGCGGCATCTCAATATTGCTATTTGGGCGAATTCAAAGACGACAAAGAATATTGAAAGGACTGGACGCATTAGCCTCGCGATGGTGCATGAAGGTGCTCTTTGGGAAGTGCATCTGAACGCCAAACGCATAACGGACAAATCGGCAGATGCGAAACTTGCCTTCTTCGCAGCCGAGGTCAAAAATGTGCGTGTGCACAAGGTAGACTATGCCGATGTCCTTACCAGCGTGACCTACCGCCTGCATGAGCCTGCTAGCGTTGTTAAACGCTGGGATAAGCAGATCGAAGAACTGCGTGCTTGTGCCTAACCGCGACTAGCACCGATGTCAAAGAGGTTTCTCGTTGCAATATGTACTTGTTTGTTAGCAGCCTCGGCTGAGCCAGCTTTTGCCACCGAGGACGGTACACAACATTATCCTATCGGTGTGAATACCGTCGCTGACGGTAACCTTCCAATCCCCGGTATGTTACAACTTCTGACCTATTCAGAATTTGCAGATAATCCGGCCCTTGCCAATGGTTCTGGTAACAAGGCAGTTCCGAAATTTGATCTCAAAGTCGAGGCGGAGGCTTTCCGGTTTCTCTACACATGGGACATGCCTATAGGCCCGTTTCATTATACGACTGGCCTCGTAGCACCAATTGTTAACCTTGATCTCAATGTGATGGGAGCCAAGGGACATGATCTAGATATGGGTGATCTGGATATTCAAAATTATTTGGGCTACGCCAGCCCAGATCACGAGCTATTTTATTTCTTTGGCCTGGATACTTATATTCCATCTGGCCCTTATAACGCATCAACCTTAATTAACAGCGGATCAAATTATTACACCTTTGCGCCGAACTTTGACATTACCTATAACCCGTCTCCTCAGTGGGAGTTGACGGCAGCGCTATTTGCTGAATTCAATACAACCAATTTGGCGGACAACTATCATTCTGGCGATGATATGGATCTCGACTATGGCATGACTTATCGGCCGTTTAGTGGATTGCCAAATCTCGGATTAGGGCCACAGGGCTATTTCTACAAGCAGATCAGTGATGATACGGTCAATGGAACCGCTGTTTCGCCAAACGGAAATCGTGGACGGGAATTCGCCATAGGCCCTCAATTGCGTTACGACATTCCATTCGGTGGTTTCGTCCTGAAATATCAACAGGAATACGCCGTCGAAAACCGCCCACGCGGGGAGAAAGTCTGGTTTCAATTCGCTATGCCAATCTTTGGTACGCCGGGCTGAATGAGATGAAATGAGCAATCTCTTCACGCCATTCAAACTGCGAAGTGTGGAATTTAAGAACCGCGTCTTTGTATCACCCATGTGCCAATATTCAAGTTCTGACGGTATTCCACAGACTTGGCACTTGGTGCATCTAGGCAGCCGAGCGGTTGGTGGTGCGGCTTGTATCATTCAAGAATCAACAGCTGTATCCGCTGAAGGCCGCATTAGTCCCTACGATTTGGGTATCTGGAATGACGTACAGATGGAAGCCTACAAGCCGATTACTCGCTTTATCAAGGAACAAGGAGTGATGCCGGGTATCCAAA
Source organism: Alphaproteobacteria bacterium (assembly GCA_013286365.1). Lineage (GTDB taxonomy): Bacteria > Pseudomonadota > Alphaproteobacteria > UBA9219 > UBA9219 > JABDFY01. Next base: position 3,899 of record JABDFY010000034.1, on the reverse strand, counting down.
TCTCCCATGCTGGACGCAAGGCTTCTGTTTGTGCGCCATGGGAAGGCAGCAAGGGAGTAGATGAAAAGCAGGGTGGTTGGTCGGTAATTGGGCCATCAGCGTTACCCTTTAATAGCGATTCTCCCCAACCACGGGCAATGAGCGAGGCTGAAATTGATACGGTTATTCAATCTTTTGTGAAAGCGGCTGAACGCTGCCTTGCTGCTGGCTACGAGGTGATAGAAGTGCACGCGGCTCACGGCTATCTCTTGCACGAATTTCTGTCACCACTTAGTAATCAACGTACGGATCGTTATGGTGGAAGTTTGGAAAATCGCATGCGGCTAACCATTGAAGTCGCCGATGCTGTCCGCAAATTCTGGCCGCAACATTTACCAGTGTTTACCCGTATTTCGGCTAGCGATTGGGTTGAGGGTGGCTGGGATATTCAGCAATCAATTGAGTTGAGCAAAAAGCTCAAAGCGATAGGTATTGATCTTATGGATGTATCTTCTGGGGGTCTGGTACCGTACGCCAAAGTCCCTGACAGTCCCGGTTATCAAGTGCCATTCGCTGCTGCAATAAAAAAGGAAGTTGATATGCCCACAGGTGCAGTCGGTCTGATCACGATTGCGGCGCAAGCTGAAGAAATCATAACAAAAAAGCAAGCGGACGTTGTTTTTCTGGCACGAGAACTATTACGTGATCCATACTGGCCACTACACGCGGCCCAGGAGCTAGGCGAAAATGTTGCTTGGCCCAAACAATATGACCGTGCCAAGCCACACTTGCATAATTGATCAATTGGTTAAGCCCTTGGACCTTGTGATTGGTCTTATAGATCGAGTGCTATCACTAAAAAATCCGTAAGCAACTCTGTAAGCAACACGGGGGCCTACTCCTGCCCACTCTGGCCCACTCTGGCCTAAATTGGCTCTGGCGGCAGCTTGTTTTTTCAGTGACTTTGGTAAACTACCGGTACTGTAATGCTTGTTCACATACTTAGGCGTAAGCAGGAGGGGCAGAGTACTTTTTGATACGTAAAGACTTTGCTTTCTGCCTAAGCCCCCAAAGGTCGTAGGCATTCTGTATACGCAACCAATGATCGGGGGTACTACCAAAGGCCTTTGACAACCGTAGAGCCATTTCGGGTGACACGCCGGCGCGTCCGTTCAAAATAGCCGATAGGGTTTTACGGGTGATGCCAAGTCCTGCGGCTGCATCCGTTACGCTAAGCTCAAGTGCTTCAAGGCAAATTTCCCGAATAATTTCACCAGGGTGGGGTGGTGCGTGCATCTGCATGATGGTTCCTCTAATGGTAATCGATTAAGTCAACGTCCGTTGCATTCTCTCCATCAAAGCGAAAAACGAGCCTCCAATTACCGGAAACGTTCGCTGCCCAAAAACCCTTTAGGTTACCTTTTAGAGGGTGCAGCCGCGTTCCGATAATGCCCATATCAGATGGGCTTTGCGCGGTTGCAAGCACCCCGAGTAAAACTTTGAGGCGCTTAGCCTGTTGTGAGTCGATTCCGCGCGTGTCGCCCGCAACAAAAAACTTTTCCAGCCCCTTATGTCTAAACCGAAGGGTCATAATGTAACCTATATCGTTACAGGTGTCAACTTGATTATATTTGATTAAGAATTCGTTACCGTATGTCTGGGTCAACTATCGTCACGGACTCGATGGCCTTAAAGGATACCTGCGTCGTCGAGGCGATGCACTGCGCCAAGATCGGTTCGGGACTCTGTTCGGGACTCACTGGCCAAAATGGGCCAATTCCTGCAAATTTGTAGATGGACGGTTTCTTAATTTCCAATCTCTTAGAATTAATTTGGAAGGCTGGGGGACTGGGGGCCGTGGGTTCAAATCCCGCCATCCCGACCATTTTTCAATGGCTTAGGAGATACCGCAAACTTCTTGTAAGTAACTCTGTAAGCAACTTGAGCCCAAAAATTGTCAAAAGCACCGATTTATTCAGAATCCATTTTCAGTATTTTCAATGCATTGCGAGGCGCCGATCAGTCCAAAAACTGAGGGTTTGGGTTTTATCCGCTGTCAACATCTCACCAGCGTATATTGGTTAATGTAGATACATTTGAATAACACTTTTTTGTAAAGTGCAAATCCTCTCTTGCACATTGCCCTAGTATATTGAGTAAATGACATTATGTGGACTATCTAGCACAACGCAATAGCAATTGATTGTAAGCAAATATCGACATACTTAGAAACGAAGGTGTGCTTGGTACAGATAGCTGTGGCATCCGTGTTGACGGCAGCGGCGTATTCTCTTCTTGTACTGTATAACCGTTGCCATGTGTCAAAAGCATATCCTGTGTACGTCTGACCAATATTCCTGGGCCTACCAGCCTTGCTGTTTTTCTGGTGTATTGTACTCTAGAAAATTGCAAAGCCAGATGCACTTCACCGATCCTGTCAGCAAACCTATCGCAAAAGTCTTGCCGATCAGCGTCGGCACCGATTTTTAAAAGTTTTCTTGCGTTGGCCGGATCGACGAAGCGACCGGAACTAAATGCCATTTCTTCGCTCGAATCCCAGGGATCTAGGTCCAAATATTGGCGTGGGCCAGGCACGAAACCATAGAAAAGAACGACCAGGCTTTTACCGCCATAGCGTGCATGATCGTCAAAGGTGTAGGCCATTGGTTCGGTAAGGGCGGCAATGAAAATTGGACGCTTGAGGCCGATCTCTTCTCGAAATTCACGGCGGGCTGCAGCATCGGCAGTTTCATTTGCCTTTATGTCAATGCCCCCCTCGACGGTCGACCAGTGCTGCTTGATCTTGCTTTCAGGGTCGTAAATTCGGCCAACGAAAAGATTAAGCGAGTAAAGATTGAACAGCACAGGCACAACACCAGGACGGAGAGGTTTATCTTCCACATTTGTTAGACTGTCCGTCATCTCGAAATACCTCAAATGTCCCTACAAATTGCATTCGTTAATCAAAAGGCCTCCGTATCAAGACTATCCGTTTGCTTTGGAAATTATCATAATTAGCTGAAAGTAATTAGGGTTGCCATAAAGCAATTAAAACAGTTAATAAGATCGATTGTTGAGTAGATTCAAGACCACATCATAAAAATGTGCTCAAGAGAGAATGATGTAGGAACGTCAATCGCACAAAATCCGTAAGCAACTCTGTAAGCAACTTGGTGGCCTATTCCTGCCCACTCTGGCCTAATTTGGATCAAATGACTTCTTTGTTTTCAATCGCTTAGATTTAGGCGGCACTTCTGGGGGACTGGGGGTCGCAAGTTCAAATCTTGTCATCCCGACCATGTTTTTCAAGAGGTTGAGTGTTGCTGACAAGATGTCGGCAGTCGCCGTTTGGGACTTTGGTTTGGGACTTTTTCCACAAAGCCAAACGAAACCAAGAGCTTATTTAAATATTTTTCAGTCAATTTTCGATAGACCCTCAGTCAAAGGGACTGGGGGGTCGTAGCCAAATTTTCTAGCGATGGCTCATCCACACAATTGAAGCATTCCAGTTCAAATCCTCTCGGGCACGCCAAGCAGGCATAGCCATTTTTATCAAGAATTGTGAGCCTATTGTGCAAAAAGCTGAATTTGGATACCAAGATGCCCATGAGCTACACCTCGATAGACCAACAAATCGATAATTGGGTGCAGAGACATTCTCTGAAGCTTTTTACGTCGGATGGAGGCCGTGAATGCAGAGCGGCTTATGTTTCGAGCGTAGCAGGGGAATGCTTTAACATTTGGATTGATGCCCCAAGTGATGGCCGAACCTGTATACATGCAGGATGCGTGGAAGGTCGAGAGGAGGGTAAATCTCCTCATGACTGGCCGATTGCTGTTGCTGAAATCGAAGCAGCCCTTGAGAAAGTATTTCAAACGGTTGTCGAATGGATGGCTCCGTCCGAGCGATATTTGCCCTA